>JBEKYO010000013.1:0-81490 GCA_049510875.1 Steroidobacteraceae bacterium | reverse complement strand
GCTGTAAAATGCCAGGTCCCAGGCGTTCAGCTTGCGTCCGGCGAACTCCTCGAGGTCCGAGAACTCCTGGCGGGCCGCGGGCGTGCAGCGTCTGGCCAGATCGTCCAGGAAGCCCGTGACTTGCTTGGTGGTCTTGGCCATGCGGGTGGCAAGCGCGTAATCGGCGTAGTTCTCGAATCCGAGCAGCTGCGCGAGTTCGTGACGCAGCGGCAACAGCTCGGCGATAATCGGGCCGTTGTCGAAGCGGCCGGCACTGGGACCGAGTTCCGAGCCTCGCGTGACCCAGGCTTCATAGATGTCGCGCCGGAGCGGTTCGCTTTCCGCGCTGGTCATGATGGTCATGTAGGTCGGCTGGTCGAGCTTGAACAGCCATCCGGGCTGGTTGGCCTCGCGCGCATCGGCGGCGGCGCGGTCGACGGCATTGGCGGGCAGTCCGGCAAGCTCCGCTCCGTGGGTGACGCTGCGCGTATAGGCGCGGCCGGCGTCGAGCACGTTTTCGGAGAATTTCGTCCCCAGTTGCGCGAGCCGTTGCATCACCTCGCGGTACCGGTTCTTGCGTTGCGCCGGCAAATCGACACCGGCCAGACGAAAATCGCGCAGCGCGTTCTCGACCACCTTGAGCTGCGCGGGATCGAGGGTGGCGCGCTCGTGCTGCAACACGTGAGCGTATCCCTGGTACAGAGCGGAGTTCTGACCCAGCTCCGACGAGTAGGCCGTCAGCAGCGGCACGCACTCGTTGTACGCCTCGCGCATGGCCGCGGAATTCGCGACCGCATTCAAATGGCCGATGGGGCTCCATACGCGACTCAGGCGGTAGCTCAGTTCCTCGACCGACGCCACGAGCGTGGCGAAAGTCGGCGCCTGCTGCGCCGTCAATTCGGCCAGTCGCGCGCGATTGTCCGCCAGAACCTTCTCGAGCGCCGGGCGCGCGTGGGCCGCCTCGATCCGGTCGAAGGCGGGCAGGGATTCGAATTGGAGCAGTGGGTTGTTCACGTCGCGATTCTAGCAGAGCCGAGTCGGGACTCCCGCAAGGGCGGAGCGCCTCCCGGGGAGGCCGCGCGTCCCATCGGAAGTATATCATTGGGTCTTGGTCGCCCTCAGCGTGGAGTTCACAGTGCCGAATCAAGCTTTCGATCTCATCAGCATCGGTGGCGGCAGCGGCGGCCTCGCATGCGCGCAGCGCGCGGCCGAATTCGGCGCGAGGACCGCCGTGATCGAGTCTCATCGATTGGGCGGCACCTGCGTCAACGTGGGTTGCGTGCCGAAGAAGGTCATGTGGAATGCGGCAAGCATCGCGCTGTCGCTCGCCGATGCGGGCGACTACGGGTTCGACGTCCGGGTGGGCGAGAACGACTGGTCGGTGCTGAAGCGCAAGCGCGACGCCTATGTGACCCGCTTGAACGGCATTTACGCGCGCAATCTCGCCGCCAAAGGAGTGACGCACGTGCAAGGCGTCGCGCGCTTCATCGCTCCGCACACCGTGGAGGTCGACGGCGAGCGCTTGACGGCGCCGCATATGGTGATCGCCACTGGAGGAGTGCCCACCGTGCCCGCGCTTCCGGGCGCCGAACTCGGCATCACGTCGGACGGCTTCTTCGCCCTCGAGCGGCGGCCGCGGCGCGTTGCAATCGTCGGCAGCGGATACGTGGCGTGCGAGCTTGCCGGCGCTTTTCACGAGCTCGGCAGCGAGGTCGAGTTGTTCATCCGCAAGGATCATTTGCTGACGCATTTCGACCCGATGCTCGGCCGGTCCCTGATGCGCGAAATGCGCGCCCTGGGCATGACCATTCACGAGCACGTGGTGCCCAAATCCGTGGCCGATGCCTCCGGACTCAAGACTCTGGCGGCGCAGGATGGCCGGGAATTTGCGGCGTTCGACGCCCTGCTGTGGGCCATCGGACGGCGCGCCAACGTGGCCCAGCTGGATCTGGCGCGTGCCGGCGTGGAGCTCGACGCCAACGACTGCGTGGTTACCGACGAATTCCAGAACACCAACGTTGCGGGAGTCTATGCGATCGGAGATGTCACCGGCCGGGCCGCCCTGACTCCGGTGGCGATCGCCGCCGGCAGGCGTCTGTCCGACCGTTTGTTCAACGGCATGACCGAGCGTCGACTCGACTACAACAACATCGCGACGGTGGTCTTCACGCATCCGCCGATCGGCACGGTGGGAATGACGGAGAGCGAGGCGCGCGCGAAGTTCGGCGAGGCCGTGAAGGTGTACGTCGCCGACTTCACGCCCATGTATCACGCGTTGACCACCCGCAAGATGCACACCGACATGAAGCTGGTGTGCGCCGGAACCGAGCAGAAAATCGTCGGGTGCCACGTCATCGGCGCCGGCGCCGAGGAAATGATGCAGGGGTTTGCGGTGGCGATCCGCATGGGCGCGACCAAGCGTGATTTCGACGACACCGTGGCAATTCACCCGACGAGTGCGGAGGAACTCGTCACCATGCGCTGAGCGGGCGGACCCGTCAGAAGTGTTTGGCGAGGGCCTCGAGCACGGGCTCGGTGCTGGGGCGTATTCCACGCCACAGCAAGAATGATTCCGCCGCCTGCTCGACCAGCATTCCCCACCCCTTGGACGCACGGGCCGCGTGCAGCGACTTTGCCCAGCGCGTAAAAGGCGTCTCGCCGCGGCCGTAGGACATGTCGTAACACACCGTCGCGTCGCCGACGATGCCGGCGGGCAGGAGGGGCATTTCACCCTGCAGGCTCGCGGACGTCGCATTGACGATGAGGTCGTACGGTGGACCGCGCAGTTCGGAGAAGCCGCAGCCGGCGACCGCGCCCATGTCGGCGAACTCGGCGACCAACGCCTGTGCCTTGTGCGGCGTGCGATTGGCGATGGTCACCTCGCGAAATTCACGCTCCAGCAAGGGTCCGAGGACGCCGCGAACGGCGCCGCCGGCGCCGAGGATCAACAGGCGCTTATCGCCCAGTTCCAACATCAAATTGCGTTCGAGATCGGCGGTGAGACCCGCGCCGTCGGTGTTGTCGCCGAGCAGGGTGGTGTCCTCAAAAAAGGCGATCGTATTCACCGCCTGCGCCCGGGCGGCGCGCGGCGTGAGTTCGTTCACCAGCTCGGCCGCCGCTTGCTTGTGGGGCAGAGTGACATTCAGCCCGCGTACGCCGCCGGCAAAAAGCCTCAGGATGTCGCGGCGAAAATCATGCGGAGCGATGTCGAACATCCGATACACGAGGTTCTGCGTGGCCGCCTTGGCGAACATCCCGTGAATGAACGGAGACCAGCTGTGGGCGACCGGATGCCCCACCACCCCATATTGATCCGGAGCCTGCGCCTCGTTCACTTGGAGCCTGTCTGAGTCTCGTGCTGGAGCCACTCCGCGGCCCGCTTCGCAAAGTAAGTCAATATCCCGTCCGCACCCGCCCGCTTCATCGATACCAGCGCCTCGAGCGCCACGGACCGCTGGTCGATCCAGCCATTGCCGGCGGCGGCCATGATCATCGAGTACTCGCCGCTCACCTGGTAGACGAAGGTCGGCATGCCGAAGCGGTCTTTGACCCGGCGCACGATGTCGAGGTAAGGCAGCCCGGGCTTCACCATCACCATGTCCGCACCCTCGGCAATGTCGAGCGCCACCTCGCGCAGCGCTTCATCTGAATTGGCGGGATCCATTTGGTAAGTGTGTTTCCCGCCGCCGCCGAGTTGTCCCGCCGAGCCCACCGCCTCGCGAAACGGGCCGTAGAAGCTCGATGCATACTTGGCTGCGTACGCCAGGATGCGGGTATGCACCAAGCCCGCGGTCTCGAACGCGTCGCGAATCGCCGCGATGCGGCCATCCATCATATCGGATGGGGCGACGATGCTCGCGCCGGCGTCCGCGTGGGAGCGCGCCTGGCGCACCAGCGTTTCGACCGTGAGGTCGTTCTGCACGTAGCCCGCCTCGTCGATCAGTCCGTCCTGGCCGTGGGTCGTGAACGGATCGAGAGCCACGTCGGTGATGACGCCCAGGCCCGGGAATTCCTGTCTGACCGCCCGCACCGCCTGCTGTGCGATTCCCTCGGGATTCCAGGACTCACGGGCGTCCAGCGATTTCTTCTCGAGCGGTATGACCGGAAAGAGCGCGATCGCGGGGATATTCAGGCGCACCAGGGATTCGCATTCCCGCAGCAATTCGTCGACCGATACGCGTTCCACGCCCGGCATCGACGCGATGGCTTGCCGCTGTTTCCGCCCTTCGACCACGAACATCGGGTAGATCAGCGAGTCGACGGTGAGCTGCGTCTCGCGCATGAGGCGACGGGAAAACTCGTCGCGCCGCATGCGCCGCATGCGCGTACGGGGAAATGTATCGGTCATATCTCCGGTCATCTCTAGGTGACTCCTGGCAACGACTGCATTTTCACGCTGACGAACGGGCGGCCTGCCGTAGGCCGGCGCGCCCCGGGGCGGCCCGCCACGGGGCCGGAGCCGGTGCGTCCGGTGCCCGGCCGCGCCGTCCCGCATCGTAACGCGCTACTATCGCGACGAAGATATCCCAAGTCAGGTGTTTATTCATTTATGAAGGAAGCGATCGGCGGAAACCGCAAGCGCGCCCGCTTCCAGGCGCTTTGCCAGGCCCTACGCCCCGACCTGCTGCGCTTCGCGTTTTGGCTGTCCCGTGATCGCGCCCTGGCCGAGGATGTGGTGCAGGAAAGCATGCTGAGGGCCTGGAAGGCCCAGGATTCGCTGCTGGACGAGAGCGCCGCCAAACCGTGGTTCTTGACCATAATCCGGCGCGAATATGCGCGCAGTTTCGAGCGCAAGCGGTTCGTGACGGTGGACGTGGATGAACTGATCGCCAAGGAGGAGCCGATGCTCGCCGCGGCGGACGATCATGATGTCGAAGAGTTGCGTGCGGCGCTGTTCAAGCTGCCCGACGAGTACCGCGAGCCCCTGGTGTTGCAGGTGCTGATGGGCTACTCGACGGCGGAGATCGCCGCCCAACTCGAGCTGTCGAATGCGGCGGTTTTGACGCGCTTGTTTCGTGCCCGCAAACAGCTGCGCACATTGTGCGGCGAGGACACCGGCATGGACCCCGAAGAAACCCGCTCGGAGCCGGAAGAATGATGGATTGCGCACAGTATAGAAGGGCGATTTTGGCCGATCCGCACGATGACGATCCGGACCTGGGCCGGCATCGGGACTCCTGCCCGGAGTGCGCAGGATACACGCACGATGTGCTGCGTTTCGAAGGCCGGCTCGATCGTGCTCTGCGCGTCGAGGCGGGCACCGGGACGGGGAGCAGGCCCGGCGTGGTGCCGTTCCGGGCGCGCGACACGCAATCGCTGCACGCGCGGCGATGGCGGCGCGGTTGGTTGGCCGCGGCCGCCAGTGTTTTGCTGGCGGTCGTGGTGGCCGGCGGATTGTGGGTCGCCGTACCGGGACCCAGTTTGGCCGCCGACGTGGTCGACCATATGGCGGGGGAGCCCGGCGCCTGGGCACGCACCGATGTCGCGGTTCCGGGGCCGGCGCTCGAGAAGGTGTTGGCCGAGTCGCATGTCCGTCTGAAGGCCGACGCCGGTTTGGTCAGTTATGCGAACAGTTGTTCGTTCCGCGGTCAGCAGGTGCCCCACCTGGTGGTGCAAACCAAGGCTGGCCCGGTCACCGTCATGGTGCTGACGCACGAGTCGGCGCCCGTTGAAACGCGCTTTGACGAACATGGCTACCACGGCATGATCGTCCCGGTACCCGGCCACGGCAGCATCGCGGTGCTCGAGCGCGGCGGCAACGACATGAACACGGTGAGGCGGGTTGCCGCCAAAGTCATCGGCGCGATCGACTGGAGTGCGTGAACGGCGCCGGGCCGCCGCTACAGTCCGGCGTTGCCGAGCAGATCCACCAAGCGACGCGAGCTCGCGGCCAGGGTCGGATGTTGAGCCTCGAACTGGACGGCGATCGCTTCCAGCCGATCGGGCAGCGACGGCCGCGACGACGCGCGCAGCTCCGGCATCGGGACTTCCGGGAGCTGCTGGGTCAAGCGCTTGATATCCTCCATGATTTCTCCCAGCAGCTGCGCCGAACGCGGATCGACGCGCGTCACCAAGCCAAGCTCCTCGTGCAGCTTCATGAGTTGTTCACGCAGGACGTTGGGATCCATGGTCTACTCCTTCGAAATTAGCGCCCATAACCAACACTGCCTAACGGTGCGATGGATTCATTGTGCCATTCGCTCGGCAGTCAGGCGTGCGACTTCTACGTAGCCTGCGCCCGCGGCTGCGATCGCGCCATGGATGGCCGAATAGGCCTCCCGCAAGTATTCGTCCGCGCCGTATGGCGGATTCACGATCATGAGGCCGCTTCCGGCAAGACCGACTCCGGCATCGTCTGGATGGACGGCGAGATCGGCAAACAGCATTTTGGGGATGTGCAGCGCCTCGAAGCGCGCGTGAACCATGCTGCGTTGCGTTGCACTGCGGATGGGATACCACATCAGATACACCCCGCTCGGCCAGCGCCGGTGGGCCTCCGCGAACGCCTGCAGCATCATCTTCAGTTCGTCGAGACTTTCGTACGGCGGATCGATGAGCACCAACCCGCGCCGCTCCTCGGGCGGCAGAAACGCCCTGAGCGCCGCATATCCGTCGCCGATTTCGGTACGAACCCGTCCCTGCGATTCGATCTCGCGCATGGCGGCGCGCGCCTCGGCCGGCATCAATTCCACGAACAATGCGCGGTCCTGGGGCCGCAGAGCGGCGGAGATGAGCGCGGGGGAGCCCGGATAGCGCGCCAGGCGCTTGCCGCGGCGGGCGCGAATCGCCTTGAAGTAGTCGGCCAGAACCGCGTTGCCGATGCCGGATTCGATCAACCGCTGGATGCCCCGTTCCGCCTCGCCGGATTTTTGCGCTTCCGGGGCCTGCAGATCGTAAAAACCGCGCCCGGCGTGGCTGTCGAGCACGAAACACGCCGAGTCCTTACGCCTCAATGCCTCGAGGCAGTAGAGCAGACCGACATGCTTGGCAACGTCCGCAAAATTCCCCGCGTGGTAGATATGTCGGTAATTCATCGGGACGCGCATTGTGCCTGCGCCGGCGGCTGCGTCAAAATTTGTACCCGGCGCCGAATAGAACGATATCGCAGTCGTGGTCGTCTCCGGTTCCGATCCGGTCCCATACCACGCGCGCCTGCCAATGCGCCGCAATCGAATACGCCAGGCTAACGGAGACCATGGCGGCGACATTCGAGGGTTGGCTCGCGTCCCTGAGACTGTCGTCCTCGCTGACGATGAAGGCGCCAATACCGGCGCCGACCGTGAAGCGGGACGTGAGCTTCTGTTGCAGCCATAGCTCGACGGCAATTCCGGTGCGCCAGTCGAGCAGCGTGCCCTGCCCGCTCAGCAGGGTGGCCGACACGATAAAGTGATCGCTGAGCGCTGCGCGCGCCTCAATGGCTTCCGCGCCCCCCGTTTCGGAATGGGCGGTATTGGCGATCCTCTCGCCGACCAAGATGTCCACCTCCCACGGCGCCGCCGACACGCCGCCGCTTTGGTCGAAACCTGCCGAGAATCGGTACCCGGCGCCCAGCGCCAGCGAGGTCGAATCGTATTTCTTGTCGGTGTCGACCTCGTTCACGCGCAGAAACGCAAACCATCCGCCGGTGAAGTAGTAATCCACAGACACGCTGCTCAATACGCCCCATCCATGCTTGTCCTGAAAATCCGGATCGGTGCTCAAGAGCCGCGTATCGTAGTAGCGATAAGGGCCGATACCCGCCTCGAAGACGACGCCCCGGGGATCCGCCTTGGAGTGCCACCACAACTGCGCCGCCTGGCCGTCGCGATGGTCGTGTGGGCGGTGTCCCTCGTTCAACCAGACGAAACTGGCGTTCCAATGGTCGGTGAGCGGTTCCCGATACTCGACGCCCCAGGTGTAGGTGGTGGGGTCGTCTTCACCGTTGAATCCCAGGCGTCCGGTAAAGGCGTCGAGTTCGCCCGCCCGCGCGCCCGCGCCCAGGGTGAGCCCGATGCCAAGCACGGCGCACAGGACCCACGGCAGCCCGATCAAACGACGATGACGCGGGCTTGCGATGGGGCACTTCTCGAAGTGAACATGCGTCGCGCGGCGCAAAGAGCCGAGGTTCAACCCGCGAGTTCGGCGAGATAGTCTCGCGGCCGCAGAAACTCTGCATAGAGCCGCGCCTCCGGCGATCCCGGCACCGGTCGCCAGTCGTAGTCCCAGCGCACCAGCGGCGGCAGGGACATCAGAATGGACTCGGCGCGGCCGCGCGACTGCAGGCCGAACAGCGTGCCACGGTCGTAGATGAGATTGAATTCCACGTATCGGCCGCGCCGATAGAGTTGAAAATCGCGCTCGCGCCGGGTCCACGGTTCGTTCATGCGGCGCTCCACGATGGGCAGGTAAGCGGGCAGGAAGTGATCGCCAACGCTGCGCATGAAGCGGAAGGAATGGTCGAAGCCGTGATCGTTGAAGTCGTCGAAGAATAAACCGCCGACGCCGCGCGTCTCGTTGCGATGGGGCAGGAAGAAATAGCGGTCGCACCACGCCTTGTATTTCTCGTACAAATCCGCCCCGAACGGCTGGCACGCCGCCTGCGCGGTGCGGTGCCAATGCAGCACGTCGTGCTCATACGGGTAGTAGGGCGTGAGATCGAAGCCGCCGCCGAACCACCAGATGGGAGGCAATGCCTTGGGCGTCGCGACCAGGAAACGCACGTTGCAATGCGTGGTGGGCACGTAGGGGTTGCGCGGATGAAATACCAGCGACAGCCCCATGGCCTCGAAGGGGGCGTCGGCCGCCTCCGGGCGCAGATTCGATGCTGACGGCGGCATCCTGGCGCCGAAGACGTGCGAGAAGGACACGCCGGCCCGCTCGAACACCGAGCCTTCGGAGAGGACACGGCTCTCGCCGCCACCGCCTTCCGGCCGGTCCCAGGGGTCGCGATGAAACTTCGCCGAGTCGATTTTTTCCACGGCTGCCGTAATGCGGTCGTGCAAGTCGCTCAAATACCCCTTGACGGCAAGCGCATCCATGACCCGACCCTCTCAAGCCTTCTTTTTCGCGGAACCCTTCCTCGGTTTGGCCGCGGGTTTGCCGGCCGGCTTGGCCGCGCCCGCGGGATGCACGGCGGATTTCAGCGGCGCCTTCTTGTTGGCCGCGGTCTTGGACGCTTTGGCAGCCAGTTTTTGCCCGCTGGCGGCGCGCAGCGGCCGCTTTTTCGCGGCGCTCACGGGTTCGGGCGGCGCTGCGGCGGTCGATGCCGCGGGCGTGCCCTTGCCGTTCTTGCCCTTGGCGCTCTGCCCTTTTTTGCGGCCCCATTTGCCGAAAGTGCGCACCGGCGCCGCCGCGAGCAGGGACTTGCACTCCTCCAGGGTAAGGCTCTTCGGCTCCTTGTCCTTGGGGATTTTCGCGTTGCGCTGCTTGTCGGTGATGTAGGGGCCATAGCGGCCATTGAGCACTTGGATCCCGGCGTCGGGAAAATCGATGATCAACCGGTTCGCATCGGCTATTTGTTTTTCGCGAATGACTTCGAGCGCGCGCTCGGGCGAGATTTCATACGGATCGTCGGTTTTGAGCGAGGCATATTTCGAGCCGTATTTTACGTAGGGCCCGAAGCGGCCGACATTCGCCGAGATCTCCTCGCCAGCGGCGGTCGTTCCGAGCTTGCGCGGCAATTTGAACAGTTCCATCGCCTGTGCGTGCGTGATGGCATCCATTTTCTGCCCGGGCCGCAGCCCGGCGAAGCGCGGCTTGTCCTCGTCGTCCTTGGTGCCGATCTGCACGAAAGGTCCGAAACGGCCCATGCGCACGCTCATCGGCTTGCCGCTCGCCGGATCCACGCCGAGATCGCGCGCCTGGGCCACTTCCTCGCGGCTGACCGAGGTCTCCGTATGGTTGACCAGGTCGATGAACGGCTTCCAGAACCTCTCCAGCAGCGGCACCCACTCCTGCTCGCCATTGGCCACCGCGTCGAGGGAGTCCTCCATCTTCGCGGTGAAGTCGTAGTCGACGTAAGTCGTAAAGTACTGCGTCAGGAAGCGGCTGACGATCTTGCCGATGTCGGTCGCGGTAAAGCGCCGGCTTTCGATGTCCACGTACTCGCGGTCGCGCAGCGTCGATATGATCGACGCATACGTCGATGGACGCCCGATGCCGTACTCCTCGAGTGCCTTGACCAGCGACGCCTCGGAGAAGCGCGGCGGCGGCTCCGTGAAGTGCTGCGTGGGCACCACGCCCGTGAGCTCGACCCGGTCGCCCTCCTGCATGGACGGCAGCACGTGGTCGGAATCGTCTTGCACGACGTCGTCCATGCCTTCCTGGTACACGGATATGTAGCCCGGCGTCACCAAGGTCGAGCCGTTGGCGCGCAGCACGCTGCGCGTCGGGCCGTCGGTTCCGGCCAGCAGTTCGACTGCGACGGTATCGAATATCGCCGGCGCCATCTGACAGGCCACGGTGCGCTTCCACACCAGCGAATACAGCCGAAATTGATCCGCCTCCAGGTGCTTTTCGATGTCGCCTGGCAGAATGTTGGCGGCCGTCGGCCGAATGGCCTCGTGCGCTTCCTGGGCATTCTTCGACTTGGTCTTGTAGATCCGCGGCTCGTCCGCCAGCCCGTCCTTGCCGTAGAGCTGCACGATCACGTCGCGAATTTGCCCGATCGCTTCCTGGGCGAGATTGAGCGAGTCCGTACGCATGTAGGTGATGAGGCCGACCGCGCCTTCGCCGATGTCGACGCCCTCGTACAGTTGCTGCGCAACGCGCATGGTCTTCTGGGCGCTGAAGCCGAGTTTGCGCGCGGCCTCTTGCTGCAGGGTCGAAGTGGTGAACGGCGGCGCCGGATTGCGGCGCCGCTGTTTGCGTTCGACGCCGATTACCGTGAGCGATCCCTTGGCGGCAGCCCGCAGCGTGCGCTCCACCTCGCGGGCCTGCGCCTCGGTGGTGAAGCTGAACTGCTCGACCTTGGCGCCGCCGTACTCGACCAGCTTGCCCGGGAACTTCTGCTGCGAATGCGCGAGCTCGGCGTCGATCGTCCAATATTCCCGCGCAACGAACGCGGCAATCTCATCCTCGCGCTCGCAAATCATGCGCAGCGCCGGGCTCTGCACGCGTCCCGCAGACAGCCCGGGGCGCACCTTTTTCCACAGCAGCGGGCTCAAATTGAAGCCCACCAGGAAGTCGAGGGCCCGCCTCGCCTGCTGGGCGTTGACCAGATCCACGGACAGTTCGCGGGGTTGCGCCATCGCTTCGCGCACGGCTGCCTTGGTTATTTCGTAGAACACCACTCGCTGAACGGCCTTGCCTTTGAGTTCGCCGCTGGCTTTCAAGAGCTCGTACAAGTGCCATGAAATCGCTTCGCCCTCACGATCCGGGTCGGTCGCCAGGAACAGGGATTTGGCCTTCTTGAGGGCCCGCGAGATGGCGTCGATGTGTTTCTGGTTGCGCTCGACCACCTGATACTTCATCGCGAAATGACGTTCCGGGTCGACGGCGCCCTCTTTGGGCACGAGATCGCGCACATGCCCATAGGAGGCAAGCACCTCGAAGTCCTTGCCGAGGTACTTCTTGATGGTCTTTGCCTTGGCGGGCGACTCTACAATAACGAGATTGTTGCTCAATGTCGGCTAATGCAACTAATGCAACGCATCGGAGCGCTCTTCGAAGACCAGGTCTTCCATCTGCGCGTAAGCGGACTCTTGGCCGGGTTGGCTGAAAAGCACCATGAGAACGACCCACTTCACCTGTTCGATGTCTATTTCGTCGGCTTCGAGCGCCATCAGGCGATCGATGACCACCTCGCGCTGAGTGGCGGAGAGGATGCGGACATTCTCCAGATACATGAGGTAGCCGCGCACGTCGGTGTCGAGGCGCAACAGCTCCTGGCCACTGAAGATGCGAACCGCGCGCGCAGTGGCCTCCGCGACCTTGCCGAGCTGCTCGCCCGACAATCCGTCCAGCCACTCCAATGCCCGCTCGATGTCGGTCTCCGCGAATCCAGCCTTGTCCAGCTCGAGTTTCAAGGTACCGCGATCGGGCCGCGGTTCATCGTCGGCACTCATGTAATTCTCGAAAAGATAGATGAGCAGATCGAGAACGTTATCTTTCACCTCCGGCTCTCCTGTAGACGACTCGGGAGTAGCGGCCCCCGGGGGCGGCCTGAACGTGGCCTTCGAGCTCGAGCATCAGCATCATCGAGGACACGGCTTGCGCTTCGAATCCGGTTCGGACGACCAACATATCGAGGTCCGCAGGATCAAAGCCGAGCGCATCTAACAAGATTTTGTGATCCTTGTCCATTCCCGGTGCGGGCAAAGCGGGTGACCGGCCCGCGGCGGCCTTTCCTAAGTCGTTGGCGAAAAAGGCCGAAAAGTTCAACTCGACCAATATGTCATCCGCGGTTTCGACCAGCTTCGCGCCGGTTTTGATGAGTTCGTGGCAGCCCCGGCTCAAGGGGTTATGGATTGAGCCGGGAATGGCGAACACTTCCCGGCCGTAGGTATTCGCCAATCGCGCCGTGATCAGGGAACCACTGCGGCGGGCCGCTTCGACGACCAAGGTTCCCAAACAAAGACCGGCGATGATGCGGTTGCGCCGCGGGAAATTTGCGCGCCGCGGCGCTACGCCCAGGGGAAACTCGCTCACCAGGGCGCCGCCCCGCCGCAAGATGTCCTCGAAGAGCCGCTGATTGCAGCTCGGGTACACGACGTCGATCCCCGTGCCCAAGACGCCGTGTGTGATTCCTTGTGCCTTAAGTGCGCCACGGTGCGCGGCCGAGTCGATTCCCTCGGCCAGGCCGCTGGTGATGCCAAGACCGCGCCCGGCCAGGCATTCGGCGAATGCGCCGGCCGTGGCGCGGCCGGCGGGGGTTGGATTGCGGCTGCCGACGATGGCCAGTTGAGGATCCGTCAGCGCATCGGCGTGGCCCGACACGTACAGCACGACCGGGCAGTCCGGCAGCATCAGCAACGCTCTGGGAAAGCGCGGGTCCTTGAAGGAGATGAGGTGATGGCGCGCCGACTCGAGCCAGCGCCGCTCCGACGGACGGGGAACGGCGGCGGGAGTCGACAGGAACGCGGCGGTGACCGATGGCAGCGTCGCGTGCCTGCGCCCGGCTGCGGATGCGGCTACGATGGCGGCGGGGCTTCCCAGCCTGTCGAGCGCCACCGACACCGTGGCTACATCAAGCCCCGGGGCGCGACCCAGAGTCGCCCAGGCAAGCAGATCGTCGCCCTCGCACATCGCCTCGATTGTGGCTGAAGGGCGCGCGCGGCGCCGCCTGCATTTCGGCCGGTAACATCGAGAATTGCAGGCCGGAGCGCGATGCAGGCGCGAATGGGTTGTTAAGGATTCTCGACCCGGTCAGCGACCCGAATGATGTTCTTGGCTTCCATGATGAGCCCGTAGCTCATGCGATCGAAGGTTTTGAACACCATGAACGTGCCGGTCCGCTCGTCGGGCAATGCCACATTCTTCGCGATCAGACGCGACATTCCGCCCAAATAGCCATGATTGACCGTGTCGCGCTGCGTGCCGCCGACCTCGAAAACCGCCAGCACATTGCCCGGCACGAGCCCGTCGCGCGCGCCGCGGTTGATGACCACGACTTGATATTGACCGATGACGGTGACGCCGTCGGATACGGCCATGATGCGGCCGTTCACCTTGACTTTCGGCGGGGCGGGGATGAAATCCAGCGGCACATCGACGCCGCCCGCGAACAGCTTGTCGCCCAACTCGGTTTCGCGCGCCGATTCGGTGGTGATGAGCGTGGTTGGATCGCCGAGTCGAGTCACTTTTGCCGACCCGGTGAAGATGCCGTCATAGCCGACGATGCGGTTGTCGTCGGGATCACGCAATGCGTCGCCGACGCGTACCACGTTGTAATGCGTGCCCACCTGCGCGGGAGTGGTGAATCCGCGCGCATACAGCGTGTCGCCGTCCGCCAGCGCGACATGGTCGTCGCGCGTGGCAAACACGTACGGAGCGCTCTTGATCTGTTCGTTCGTCAGCACCGACGGTTTGGACATGAACGCGGCGACCGCTTCGTAGGGAATGGTGGTGACCGCCGCTTCGAGCGGCTGGCTGCGCACCCGGGGCTCGACGCGCGCCGAGTTTCCGCGCTCCATGGCGCCGCGCTGCAGGGTGACTCGCGGCTGGCCGTCGATGTACACCAGGCGCAGGGTATCGCCCGGATAGATCAAATGCGGGTTTTGAATCTGCTTGTTGACCTGCCAGATCTCGGGCCAGAACCACGGGTCGCGCAGGAACACCTTGGCGATGCCCCACAGCGTGTCGCCGCGCTTGACCACATAGCTGTCCGGCGCATTGGGTGCGAGAGCAATCGCGGCGCCGTGGGCCGGCGCGGAATCCGGCGCCGGTGCGCTCGAGGGCCCCGCGTCGATGGCGGCTTCCATGGCGGTGCGATCGTCCCCGACGACCGTGCCCTGCACGGTGTTGTCGGCCGCGCCGAGCGGAACCGGGGCGGTTGCCGGACGCTCCGAGCGGCAGCCCGCAATCAGCGCCACTGATAAGGTTAGGGCAATAAAGTGATGGCCTTGCATTCGTTCGCTCCCTTGAGTCACCTGTCTTATGGTGCCGGGCCGGCTGGTATACTGCCGGTCCGCTGCCAAAGACTGGGACGTATCGCCCGTTTTTGCCGGTGAACAGCGCCGGTTGCGCTTCCATACTGGGCATTAAGTTAAGCAGCGGCGGAACTTTAGCAACATTCTTCAGCCAAAAACACGACATCGCTCTCATAACTCCCATGACCAAGCTCGCCATTCTGGAGTATCCAGACCCCCGTCTCAGGAAGACCGCGCAACCCGTGGACGTCGTCGATGATGCAGTGCGTCAGTTGGCGGCGGACCTTTTGGAGACCATGTACGCAGCCAACGGGGTCGGTCTCGCCGCCACCCAGGTCGATGTGCACCGGCGGGTGCTGGTGCTCGATGTGAGCGAGGAGCGCAATCAACCCATGGTTTTCATCAATCCGAAACTGCTGCGTGCCGAGGGGCGGGGTCCCGGCGAGGAAGGCTGTCTGTCGGTGCCCGATATCTACGACAAGGTGCAGCGCGCGACGCATGTCCGGGTCCGGGCGTTGGGGCGTGACGGACTGCCGTTCGAACTGGATGCCGAGGGGCTCCTGGCCATTTGCCTGCAACATGAGATGGACCATCTCGACGGCAAACTGTTCGTCGACTACCTGTCCGAACTCAAGCGCCAGCTGATTCGCCGCCGCCTGGAAAAGGACCGCAAGCAGCGATCTTCGGGAAGCGACGCGCGCGTGGCGGCGCCCGGCATTCGCACGCCGCGCACGTCCACACCGGCTCTTTGAACGCCGCTCCGAGAGCTCTCCGGCTGGGATTCGCCGGCACGCCGCGGTTCGCCATCCCGGCGCTGGATGCGCTGGCGCGCTCGCGGCATCGGCTGCTCGCCGTGTTCACTCAGCCTGATCGGCCGGCGGGCCGCGGACAAAGCCTGCACCAGAGTCCCGTCAAGCAGCGCGCCGCTGAACTCCGGCTTGCCGTGCATCAACCGGCCAGCTTCAAGACGGATGATGCGGCGGGGCTGCTGCGCAGCCTGGAATTGGACGCCCTCGTGGTGGTGGCATACGGATTGATTCTGCCCGCCGCCGCGCTCGCCATTCCTCGGTCGGGCTGTTTCAATATTCACGCCTCGCTGTTGCCGCGCTGGCGGGGGGCCGCGCCCATACAGCGAGCGCTGCTGGCGGGCGATGCCCGCACCGGCGTGACCATCATGCGCATGGAAGCCGCTCTCGATGCCGGTCCCATCCTCGCCCTGCGCGAGGTGCCCATCGCCGATCGCGACACCGCGGGGACGCTGCACGATCGCCTCGCACATCTCGGCGCGGAACTCATCGTGGACACCCTCGATGCGGTCGCGAGCGGAACCGCGCAGGAGCACGCCCAGCCGCCGAGCGGCGTTACCTATGCCGAGAAAATCAGCAAAGCCGAGGCGTCAATCGACTGGAGCGACGAGGCGTCCGGTATTTGGCGCCGGGTGCGCGCCTTCAATCCGTGGCCGATCGCCGAAACGACCTTGGACGGCATGCAGCTGCGGGTCTGGGAGGCCGAGATCGCGGCCCAATTCCCTCCGGCGGCTGCGGCCGACGGTCCCTGCGCGGGCAGCGTGCTTGCCGCTTCGAGTGACGGCATCGATGTCGCCTGCGGGCGCGGTGCGCTGCGTATATTGCGATTGCAGCTCGCCGGCCGCAAACCTCTGGCGGCACAGGAATTCATCAAGTCACGGCCGCTCGCCGGGGCGAGATTCAAGGGCCCATGAAAAACCCGGCCGCCGGTGCGCGATCGCTTGCCGCCCATGCGGTGGCACGAATCCTCCGGGAGGGCGTGACCCTGGACGCGGCCCTGCATGATGCTCTGGTCGCGGCCCCGGCGAATTTGGGCCCGTCGGTGCGCAGCCTGAGCTACGGCGCCGTCCGCGGTTATTTCCGCCACGAGGCCATTCTGGGCCGGGTGTTGTCGCAGCCGGTGCGTTCGCTCGACGTATATGTGCGTGCGCTGCTCTCGGTGGCTCTGTTCGAATTGGAAGATGCGCGTACGCCGGAATATGCGGTGGTCGACGCGGCGGTGAACACGGCGAAGGCGACCGATGCGGCGCGGGCGAGCGGACTCGTCAATGCGGTGCTGCGACGCTATCTGCGGGAACGGAAGACCTTGGATGTCGAGATTGCGCGCAACCCGGCGACGCGCCACGCCGCGCCGGTCTGGCTGGCCGACCGGTTGCGCGCCGATTGGCCGGTGCGCTGGACGCAGTTGCTGGCGGCGGGAGACACCCAGGCGCCGATGTGGCTGCGCGTCAACGGCCGGCGCACCACGACGGAAGCCTATGTGGAGACGCTGCGCGAAGCGGGTCTCGCCGCTCGCGCCGAGCCGCGTGTGCCGCTGGCGGTGGTGCTCGACACGCCCTGCGATGTGCATGAACTGCCGGGATTCGGGACGGGGATGGTCTCGGTGCAGGATCTCGGGGCGCAGTGCGTGGCCTTTCCCTTGGAGCTGGCCGCAGGCCAGCGGGTGCTCGATGCCTGCGCAGCCCCGGGCGGCAAGACCGCCCTGATGGCTGAGCGCGAGCCCGACCTCGCCGCGCTGCTGGCGATCGACATCGATCCGCATCGCCTTGCGCGCATAGAGGACAATCTGGAACGCGGCGGGTTGCGCGCGCGCGTCGTGAACGGCGACGCCGGCGCACCGGAGGGCTGGTGGGACGGCGTTCCGTTCGATCGCATTTTGCTGGATGCGCCGTGCTCCGCGCTCGGGGTCATCCGCCGCCACCCGGATATCCGGCTGCGCAAGTCGCCCTCGGAAATCGACCGGCTGCCCTTGGTGCAGGCGCGGTTGTTGACGTCCGCTTGGAGGATGCTGGCGCGCGGCGGACGCATCGTCTATGCCACCTGCACGGTGACTCGCAGCGAGAATCGCGACGTGCTCGCGGCTTTTCTCGCCGGCTCGCCCGATGCCAGCGTGATTGCGGCGGAAAATTGGCCCGGGTGGCCCGGGTTCGGGGAGACTGATGCCTTCGGGCGCCAGATCCTTCCGGGGGAAGCAGGTGCCGACGGCTTCTATTATGCTGCCTTGACCAAGCAATGAATGCGAATGCAATGAAATGCGTGCCATGGAACCGTGCGTGGCGGAGAAGCGCTGCAGGGGCACGGCACCGCGCGGCGTTGCTGTTTGCCGCCGCCGTCCTGGGCGCTTCGATGTACGGCGGCGCGGCGCGTGCCGACGGCCTGGAGGGGCGCTTCGAAATCCGCTCGGCTGATCTGGAACTCAAGGATGGCGTCTACCACCTGGACGCGCGGATCGATCTGCCGGTGAGCGAGGCGGTGCGCCGCGGTCTCGCCGAAGGAGTACCCTTGGGCTTGGAAGTCGACCTCGACATCGAGAGGGTCCGACAGCTGCTGCCGAACTCGCGGGTCGCCGAGCTGACGCAGCGATATCATCTGCAATACAACGCCGTGAGCGCGCGCTACATCCTGCGCAACGACAACAGCGGCCAGCAGGAGTCATTGGGGACCATCGAGGGGGCCCTGGAGCAGCTCTCCGAAATACGCAACTTGCCCGTACTCGACAAATCGTTGATCGCCGACGATCGCCGCTACGAGGCCAGTGTTCGCGCCAGAGTCGATTACGGCACGGTGCCGTTCTCGCTCCGGGTGCTGATGTTCTGGGTCAATGAATGGCATCGCGAAAGCGACTGGTATACATGGACATTGCAGCCCTGATCCGCAAGTACGGCTCGACGGTGTTGGGCACCATCGGTGGTGCCCTGTGGTTGGTCGCGCTGTACCTTCTGGGGTATGCCACGCAGAACTCGGCGGAATTCGAGAAATGGCTGCCGTGGGTTTTGCTCATCAACATTTCGGGTCTGCTGACGCTGTTCTTTCTGCTGGCGATCAAGCTCACCCACTTGGTGCGAGATTACCGCCGGCACGTGCCGGGTTCGCGCTTGAAAGGCCGCACCGTCGCGATCTTCAGCGCGCTGGCCGTGGCTCCGATTCTGATCGTCTATTATTTTTCGGTGCAATTCCTCAATCGGGGCATCGACAGCTGGTTCGAAATCGAAGTCAGCCAGGGGCTGAAGGATACGCGCGAGCTGTCGCATGCCGCGCTCGAGGTGCGGGTCCGGGAGTTTCTCCAGCACACGCAGGTCGTCGCGCACGAACTCTCGCCGCTGTCCGATTTCGAGTTGATCGGGACGCTGGACCGGGAGCGGCGGGAAAGCACCGCGCTCGAATTCACGGTGATCGGCGCGCAGACCCGGATCATCGCGACCAGCTCGGATCGCCCGATGGACGCGCTGCCCGCCCCGGCCACCGACGAGATGATGCTGCAGGTCCGCCGCGACCGGCCCTATGTGAGCTTGGATACCGACTCGGTCGGCGGCTACGTGATTCGGGCGGCGGCGCCGCTCGAGGGCACCGGCGGTTCCAGCGCGCGCGTGTTGATCGCCCTGTATCCTGTGCCCGAGCAGCTTTCCCAGCTGGCCGACACCGTGCAGAGGTCCTATACGCAGTACGCCCGCCTGGTGCAGCTGCGCCAGCCGCTCAAAACGACGTTCGTGCTCATTCTGTCCTTCGTCGTGCTGATGTCCCTGATCGCCGCGGTGTATGGCGCCTTTTTCGCGGCGCAGCGTCTGGTGCAGCCGGTGCAGGATTTGATCGCCGGCACGCGCGCCGTGGCAAAGGGCAACTACGACACCAAGCTGCCCTTGCCCTCGCGCGATGAACTCGGCTTCCTCGTGACCTCATTCAACGACATGACCAAACGATTGGGCCGGGCTCGGGAGGAGACCCGCCGCAGCCAGCAAGCGGTCGAAGCGGAACGCGCCGGCCTCGCCGTCATCCTGGCGCGTTTGTCCACGGGCGTGGTTTCTCTCGAGCCGGACCTGACGGTGCGCACCGCGAACCAGGCGGCGAGCGCCATCTTGGGCGTCGATTTGGAAGCAGCGGTGGGCACGCGGTTCGACGAGTCCATCAGCGACGGCACGCTGTTCACGCAGTTCATCGCCTCCGTCAAGCAGCGTCTCGGCGCCGATCAGTCCGACTGGCGGGAACAGATCGAGCTTGCGTCCGAGTCGGGCAAGCGGGTGCTGATGTGCGCCTGCACGGCGTTGCCCAACGACTTGGGCGGGGCGTCGGGCGTGGTCCTGGTGTTCGACGACATCACCACGCTGCTGCAGGCGCAGCGCGACGCGGCGTGGGGCGAGGTCGCGCGCCGGCTGGCGCATGAAATCAAGAACCCACTGACGCCGATTCAGCTTTCGGCGGAGCGTATCCAGCGCAAATTTTCGGGCAGCATGAACCCCGAGGACGCGCAGGTACTCGAACGGGCGACGCATACCATCGTCGCGCAGGTCGAATCCATGAAGCAGATGGTCAACGCGTTCAGCGAGTATGCGCGCGCCCCGGACATGCATTTTTCCCGATTCGATCTGAATCAGCTCATCACCGAAGTGGTGGATTTGTACCGCGTCCAGGCAAGCGCCGTGGAACTCAAGCTGGTGCTCGAGCCGAATTTGCCGACCATCTCCGCCGACCGCACGCGCATTCGACAGATTTTGAACAATTTGGTGACCAATTCGCTCGAAGCGCTCGAGGGGAAGTCCGCCGCCTGCGTGGAAATCGAAACTCACGTCGCCGAGGATGGTCTGAAGCCGGTAGTGGGCATCGTGGTCACCGACAACGGGCCCGGCTTCCACCGCGACTTGATCGGCACCATATTCGATCCATATGTCACCAGCAAACCGAAGGGCACGGGCTTGGGGCTCGCGATCGTAAAGAAAATCGTGGAAGAGCACGGCGGGCGCATTGAAGCGGATAATCAGCGCATGGGCGGTGCCCGGGTGCGGATCCTTCTGCCGTTGGGGGAGACCGCACGGTCCTTAACTGGCCGTGAACCGCGCAAAGGCGAATACAGGAGAGAACGCGTATGACGGCTTCGAGAATCTTGGTGGTCGACGACGAGGCGGATATCCGCGGCCTTTTGAAGGAAATATTGTCCGAGGAAGGCTACGAGGTGGAAGTGGCGGCCGATGCGGGCCAGGCGAAGGTAGCGCGTGCGGCTCAGGTACCGGATCTCGTGCTGCTCGATATCTGGATGCCGGATACGGACGGGATCACGCTGCTGCGTGAATGGTCCGTCACCGACGGCTACGACTGTCCGGTGGTCATGATGTCGGGACACGGAACCGTCGAGACCGCAGTCGAAGCCACCCGCCTGGGGGCGTTCGATTTCGTGGAAAAGCCGCTGTCGTTGACCAAGCTGCTTCGAACCGTGGAACGGGCGCTCGATGCGGGGCGCCGCAAGCGGCTGTCCGAGCGTACGCAGGCATCGAGCCTGACGGTGCCCATCGGCAAGAGCAAGGTGACCCAGGCGCTGCGCGAGCAGGTGCAGCACGCGGCGTCGAGCTCCTCTCCGGTGCTGCTGGTGGGGGAACTGGGGTCCGGGCGTGAGGCTTACGCGCGCTATCTGCATTCCCTCAGTGCGCGCGCGGCGAAGCCGTTTTTCATGGTGGTGTGCGCGAGCTTGAGCGGCGACCCCGCCGCGGCGCTGTTCGGCAGCGAGCGCGACGGCAAGGTGGAGTTGGGCGCCTTCGATCAGGCGGCCGGCAGCACCTTGTTTTTGAGCGGCCTCGAGGACTTGAGCAGCGACGCACAGCGTGCGCTGCTCGGGGCGATCGAACAGAACGGCTATACGCGGGTCGGCGGCCGGGAGCGCTTGACGATCAATGTCCGCTGGATCAGTTCGGCCCAGGAAGGGTTTGAGTTACGCGCGGCGCCCGAGCCCTTCCGGCGCGACCTCTTCGCGCATCTGAACGTCATCACGTTGCGGGTCCCGCCCCTGCGCGAATATGCCGAGGACGTGCCGGACCTGTTGCGTTTCTACGTTGACCGGTTGGCCGACGATCAGCACCTGTCACTGCGGCGCTTCAGCGTCGCCGCTCAGAACCGGCTGCGCAATTACCCGTGGCCCGGCAACGTGGGCGAACTCAAGAATCTGGTGCAGCGGGTGCTCATTCTGGGCGCCGGCGAAGAGATTCGGCTCGAGGAGATCGAGCGTGAGCTCGCCGTGAAATTGGCCAATGACGAGCCGCTGGTCAAGCAGGACCTGCTCGCCTTGCCGCTGCGCGAGGCGCGCGAGCAATTCGAGCGCGCTTACCTGCAGCAGCAACTTCTGCTCTGCAATGGCAAGGTGGGTCAGTTAGCCAAGCGAGTGGGCATGGAGCGGACCCATCTATACCGAAAATTGCGGGCATTAGGAGTCGATTTTCGCCAATTGGGCGATGATTGAGGCGAATTCCGTCGATTCATGAGCGCCCCGCCGTTGGCCCCCGAGGAGTTCGATGCCGAGGCGCGCGGGTTTCGCATGCCCGGGGAGTTCGAGCCACATGCCGCAACCTGGATGGCCTGGCCCAGCCGGCCGGCGATTTGGGGCGACGCTCTGGACGAGGTCAAACAGGATTATGCGCGCCTGGCGCGGACCATCGCCGGCTTCGAGCCGCTCAACATGGTGGCATCACCCGCCGACGCGCAGGATGCGCGCCGCCGCTGCGGCCCGGGCGTGCACATCGTCGAACTGCCCATCGACGATTCCTGGGCGCGGGACTCCGGGCCCACGTTCATCACCAGCCGGCGGGGTGAATTGCGCGCGACCGTCTGGCGCTTCAACGCCTGGGGCGGGAAATATCATCCGCACGATCAGGATGCGCAACTCGCGGGTCGAGTCGCGGCGAGCATCGATGCGCCCGTGGTGGCCGGCGGCATGGTGCTCGAAGGCGGCTCCATCTTGAGCGACGGCGCGGGGACTCTGGTCACCACCGAAAGCTGTCTGCTCAATTCGAACCGCAACCCCGGCCTCGGCAAGGCGGCGATCGAGGCGGAACTGCAACGGGTGTTGGGCGCCAAGAAAATCATCTGGCTTCCGGGGGACCCCACCGAGAAGGAGACCGACGGACATATCGATGGGCTCATGGCCTTCGCGGAGCCCGGGCAGATTCTCATCGAATCGACCGAGGACAGGAGCGACCCCCGCTATGAGATCCTGCGGGAGAATCGTCGCGCTCTTGAAGTCTCGACCGACGCGATGGGGCGCCCATTTCGATTGTGGCCGATCGAGGAGGCAGAGGCCGGCCCCGGCCCCCGGTATTGCCGCTCCTACGTGAATTTGTACCTCGTCAACGATGCGGTCATTGCCCCGGCCTACGGCCTGGCCTCCGACCGGCGCGTCGAGGCTCTGTTGAAGACCGTTTTCACCAAACGCACCGTGGTCATGCTGCCCATCGGCAAGATCGCCATCGGCGGGGGCGGCTTTCATTGCGTCACGCAGCAGCAGCCGCTGGCGGCCGGCCGCGCCAAGCCGGCGCCGGATTTCGACGCCATGATGCGCCGTGCCCGGCGCGTCGCTCCCAAGGCTCCATTGCCCTCGGCCCCGGGCGCGGCGCAGTCGGGATTCCGCATGCCCGGCGAGTTCGAACCGCAGGCGGGCGTGTGGCTGGCGTGGCCCGGCGCCACGTCGCGACAGTGGGCCGATGAGCCGTCGCTGCTCGCCGAGTGGTCCGGCTTGGCCGATGCCATCCACCGCTTCGAGCCGGTGAACATCGTCGTCGACCCGCGCTACGCGGCCGAGTGCGCCGCACATATGGGATCGCAGTATCGATGTTGCGCCCTGCCGGTCGACGACATCTGGATCCGCGACACCGGACCCTCGTTCCTGCTCGACGGCCGCGGCCGGTTGGGCGCAGTCCTCTGGAATTTCAATACCTGGGGCGGCAAGTTCGACGGCTATGAGCGCGATGCGCGGCTTGCCGGGGAACTTGCCGGCGTGCTCGAGGCCCGTCAGTTCGTCGCCGGCCTCATCGCGGAGGGCGGCGGATTGCACGTTGACGGCGAGGGCACCGTGGTCGCAACCGAGAGCGCGCTGCTGAACCCGAATCGCAATCCGGGCATGAGCAAGGCGCAAGTCGAATCCGCACTCCATGCCGCGCTCGGGACCGCGAAAGTCATCTGGCTGCCGGGCGAGGCTTGCGGCGATTCCATCACCGACGGGCATGTGGACGGGCTCATGACGTTCGCCCGGCCGGGCGCCGCGCTGTTCCACGTCAGCGACGATCGGTCCGATCCCAAGTACCATGACATCATGGACAAGCTGAAGGCCCTGCAGCTCGCCACGGACGCGCGCGGACGCACACTCGAGGTGCTCACCGTGGCCCGGCCGCGACGCCTGCCCTCGGCCAGCCCGCATTTCTGCGCGAGCTACGTGAACTGCCTCATCGTGAACGGCGCGGTGTTGATCCCCGAATTCGGCGATGCCGACTATGATCAACGGGCGCGCGCCGCCTTCGAACGCGCCTTCCCCGGGCGAACCGTGGTCGCGCTGCGGATCGACACCATCGCGGAGGGCGGCGGCGGTATCCACTGTATCAGCCAGCAACAGCCCGCCCCCCGGAATAACGGATGAACCACTGCACGCGGCTGCTCACGGCCGCCGCCCTCGGCGTGAGCTTGGTGTCGGCGGTTTGCGCCGACGCGGACCGGGCGCATGTACTGAATGTCTATGCCTGGGCCGATTATTTCCCCAAAACGGTCGTCGACAAATTCCAGGCCGAGACGGGGATCCACGTGAATTATGCGGTGTTCGATTCGCCCGACGCGGCCGAGACCGCGCTGTCGGTGGGCAGTTCCAACTACGACATCGTCACCATGAACGCATCACCCCACCTCGCACGCGAGATACCCAAGGGATTCTGGAGAAAACTCGATCCGGCCGGCGTCCCGAACCTGCGCAATGCCGATCCAGGGATACTGAAGCTTCTGCAACAGGTCGACCCGGGCAATCAATATGCGGTTCCCTGGATGTGGGGCACGGTCGGCATCATGTACAACGCCGACAAAGCCAGGGCCATCCTGGGCGATGCGCCGATCACGAGTCTCGACGTCGTATTCAACAAGGACATGGCCGCGAAGTTCGAGAAATGCGGCATCAGCCTTCTCGACTCCTGGCAGGACATTCTGCCGATGGTGGCGCGCTACCTGGGCCAGCCGCAGCTGTCCGCCGATCCGGCGCGGCTCGACCCCGTGATTGCCAAGCTCGCCCAGATAAAGCCGCTGCTCAGGCGCATCTCGAGCTCCGGATACTACGAACAGCTCGCCGACGGCGAATTGTGCCTGTCCATCGGTTATTCCGGCGATGCGATGATCGCGCGCCGCATGGTGGCGGAAGGCAATACCAAAGTCCGGATCGACTATGCCTATGCGCGGGAAATCGTGCCCTTGTTCATCGACAGCATGGTGATTCCCGCCGACTCGCCCAATCCCGCGGGCGCGGCGCGCTTCATCAATTTCATGATGCGGCCGGAGATTTCCGCCGAGGTGACCCGCTTCATCGGCTTCGCATCGGGAAACGCCGCCGCCATTGCTCTTCTCGATCCCGCCACCCGCGACAACGCCGTGGTCTACCCGCCGCCGGCGGTGCGCGCGCGCTTTGAAATCGAACGGGTGTATTCCTCGGAGGAGCTGCGCACCTTTTCCCGCGCATGGCAGAGATTCAAGACCGGCCAATGACGGGCAGGAGTCATGGCACTTACTTTACTTAAGCTTGGTCCCGTTGAGTTCGTCGCTAGAAGCACCAGGAGAGGGATAGGTCGCATTCTTCGGCCCTGACGGAGTGCAAGGGCCGAAGAATGCGACCTATCCTTCTCCTGGGCTTGATCCGCCGAACACCCGACGCTATGCAGCTTAAGTTGAGTGAGTGCCATCAGCCAAGCTAGTCTAGTCGCCGACCCGTATCACCAGGACGTCCACGTCGGCCTTGCGCAGAATGGTGCGCAGCCGGTTGAGTTCGTCCAGCTGGGATATGGGTCCAATGCGGATTCGGTGCCACGTGTCGTTGTCGACGGAAACCTTTTGCACCTTGGACTCCACGCCCTGCAGGGCGAGCTGCGCGCGCACGCGATCCGCATCGGCGAAATTCTTGTACGAACCGGCCTGCAGCACGTACGTGCCGCGGCGCGTTTCGGGCACACCGCGAATGTCGGGCTTGACGTCCTTTTCCTTTTCCGGAACGACGACTTCGAATTTGGGCAGCATGCTGTAGAAGTCATAGGACTTCGCCGGCTCGTCCGGCGTATCGGAGTCGCCGGCCTCCGCATCGGGCGATTCAGCGCCGTGAGGCCGCTTCTTGTTGGCCTTCGCGGCCTGAATGATCGGGGCGTCGGTGCGGCGATCCTTGAGATACACCGCGCCTGCCACGGCCAACCCGACGGCCAGCCCGCATACGACGCCCAGCCATCCTGAAAATCCGCCGCTGGGCTTGCGTCTGGTCTTGTAGTCCCGTGCCATTGGTGCGGGCTCACATCGTGACGGGAGCTGAGACGCCCAACAGGCCGAGGCCGTTGCGGATGACGACCTGGGTCGCCAGCGCCAGCGTCAACCGGGCATCGCGCAGCGGCGCGTCGTCGACGATGAATTGGTGCGCGCTGTAATACGTGTGGAAATCGTTGGCGAGGTCCCGGAGGTAATGCACCAGCGTGTGCGGCGCGCGCTGCACGGCGCATTGTTGGACGATTTCCGGGAATGATGCCACGCGCTTGACGAGCTGCAGTTCCTGGGGTTCCGTCAACCTTGCCAAGGACTCGAGGCCGCGCTCGCCGTCATGCAGGGTTCCGCGCTCGCCGAGCTGGCGCATCACGCTGGCGACGCGGGCATGCGCATATTGAATGTAGTAGACCGGATTGTCGTTGGAACGCGCCTTCGCCAACTCCAAATCGAAGTCCAAATGCTGGTCGTTGCTGCGCATCACGTAGAACAGGCGCGCCGCATCGTTGCCGACCTCCTTGCGCAGATCGCGCAGGGTCACGAATTCTCCGGAACGCGTGGACATTTGCGCCTTCTCGCCGCCCCGGAACAGTGAGACGAACTGCACCAGCCGCACTTCGAAGCAGTCCGGCGGCCCGCCCAGCGCGATCAACCCGGCGCGCAGGCGAGTGATGTAGCCGTGATGGTCCGCGCCCCAGATGTACAACAGGTGTTCGTAACCGCGTTCGCGCTTGTCGAAAATGAATGCGATGTCCGAGGCGAAATAAGTTTTGATGCCGTTCTCGCGCACCATGACGCGGTCCTTTTCATCGCCGTATTCGGTGCTCTTGAACCACAGCGCGCCGTCCTTGCGGTAGGCGCGGCCGGCTGCCTCCAGGGCGTTGACGGCCCGGTCGACCGCTCCGCTGTCGGCGAGGGCGCGCTCCGAGTACCACGAATCGAAGGTCACGCCAAACTCGGCCAGATCCTCGCGAATGTCCCGCAAGATACCCTCGACCGCCCGGTCCAGGACGCCGCGGAAGGCGCCGGCGCCGATCAGCAGGCGCGCGCGTTCGATCAGGGCATCGATGTATGCGTCCTTGTCGCCGCCCTGCGGTTCGTCCGCCGGCAGATTGCCGAAAACCTCCGCCGCGGCGCGCTGCAGGGAGGTTCCCAGCGCGTCGTGGAGTTCAAGCGCGATGGCGACGATGTACTCGCCGCGATAGCCGTTCGCCGGAAACACGAACCGTTCGCCGCAGCGTTCGAGATAGCGCAGCCACGTGCTCACCGCCAGGATGTCCATTTGGCGTCCGGCGTCGTTGATGTAGTACTCGCGGCCCACGCGATATCCGACCGCCTGCAGCAGATTCGCGACGGTGGCGCCGAAAGCGGCGTGCCGGCCGTGGCCGACGTGCAGCGGACCCGTGGGGTTGGCCGATACGAATTCCACCAGCACGCTGTGGCCCGCTCCGAATTGCGATCTGCCGTAGTCGGCGCCCCCGGCCAGCACGCGTCCGAGCTCCGCATGATAGGCGTCGTCCTTCAAGAAGAAGTTGATGAACCCGGCACCGGCGATTTCGACCTTGGCGATCGACTCGTGGGCCGGCAGCGCCGCGAGCAGGGCCTGCGCGAGCTTGCGTGGATTCTGGCGGGTCGCCTTCGCAAGCTGCATCGCGATGTTGGTGGCGAAGTCGCCATGCGCCGGATCACGCGTGCGCTCGACCTCGATGGTGGAATCGCGCAGCGCGGCCGGCACCATGTCATCCGGCAGGGCGCTTCGCGCTTGATGCAGCAGGTTGTCGATTAAGGTCTTCAAAGCGAATCCGTATTGGTTGCGTATGGAACGGTTGGGCAGTTTACCGCGGCGCGCGCCGGGTGCGCGGGGGCGTTTGAGCCGCCGAACAATCCAGGCTGCGCAGCTCAAAAAAGCGCCATTCGCCCCTAGTCTACTTCCAAGGGATCGACGTCGATGGACCACCGCAGCCCCGCGGGACCGTCGAGCGCTTCGACTCGCGGCAGCCAGAGGGCGAGAAAGCGCTGCAACGAGGATCGCGCCGCCGTCTCGATCAACAAGTGCGCGCGGAAGTGATCGGCACGGCGCGCAAGCAGCGCGCTCGCCGGTCCCCGTATTTCGACCGAGTCACCCGCGAGCGCGCTGCCGAGCGCGGCCGCCGACGCCAAGAACGCATTCAAAGCGACACTGTCCTTGGCCTCCGCGCGCAACATCGCGAGGCGGGAATACGGCGGCCATTGCGCCTGGCGACGCTCTTCCAGGGCGCTCGCCGCGAATCCCTCGTAGCCGTCGGCGATGAGGCGGGTGAGCAGCGGATGTTCGGGAAACGCGGTTTGGATGATGACTTCGCCGGGCCGCGCGGCGCGCCCGGCACGGCCGGCGACCTGCGTGATGGTCTGGGCCAAGCGCTCCGTGGCGCGGAAATCGCTCGCAAACAGCCCCTGATCGGCATCCAAGACCACCACCAGGCTCACGTCGGGGAAATGGTGCCCCTTGGTGAGCATCTGAGTGCCGATCAGAATCCGGGCCTCGCCGCTATGCACGCGGTGCAGTACCGATTCCATCGAACCCCGTCCCGAGGCGGTATCCCGGTCGAGGCGCGCCAGCGGCGCGTCGGGGAACAACCGGGCCAAGGTTTCTTCGACCCGTTCCGTGCCCTGCCCCACGGGGTTCAAGGCTTGCGCGCAGCTGCCGCACGTCGCCGGAACCGCTGCGCACGCGCCGCAGTGATGGCAGCGCAGCTGCGCGGCACGCCGATGCAGCGTCATGCGCGCGTCGCAATGCGCGCAACTAGCGACCCAGCCGCACGCGTTGCAGAACAAGGACGGTGCGTAGCCGCGGCGATTCAAGAATACGATCACCTGGCCGCCGGCCCCCAAATGCCGCTCGATGGCCTGCATCGCCGGCTGGGACAGGCCTTGTTCCATGGCATGCCTGCGCAAATCGACCAGCGTCAAGCGCGGCGCCCGCGCAGCACCCGGACGCTGCGGGAGAACCAGTTTCGAATAGCGTGCCTGAGCCACGTTCTCGAGCGTCTCGAGCGAGGGGGTGGCGGACCCCAGGACGATCGGCACTTGCGCGCGCTGAGCCCGCCACACGGCGAGATCGCGCGCCGAGTAACGGAATCCTTCGTGCTGCTTGTACGAGGGATCGTGTTCCTCATCCACCACGATCAGCGCGAGCCGGGGCAGCGATGTGAACACGGCGGAGCGCGTACCGATCACGATGCGCGCCTGCCCGCTGTGCGCGGATCGCCACGCGTCGCGCCGAGCCGTGCCGGTGAGCGCGGAATGCAATACTTCGACGCCGGCGCTGAAGCGACGGCGGAATCGTTCGACCAGCTGCGGTGTGAGCGCAATCTCCGGCACCAATACCAGCGACTGGCCGCCGCCGGCGATGGCCGCGGCAATGACGCGCAAATACACCTCGGTTTTGCCGCTGCCGGTGACCCCGTAGAGAAGGTGCGCCGCGAAACGGCCCATGGAAGCCGTGATCGCCTCCACGACCAGCGCCTGCTCATCGGTGAGCGTCACTTCACTGGGCGAGACGTCGAAGGCCTTGGGTTCGGGCGTCACAGGGACCGCGCTCACCCACCCGCGCGTCGCCAATGCTCTCAAGGGCGCGCGCTCGAAACCGGCGGCCACATCGTCCGCCGTGGCGCTGCCGTGTTCGGCCAGCCACTCAAGGAGGGCGCGCTGCCGCGGCGCGCGCCGCGCGGTCGGCGACTCGAGCTCCCGTTGGCCCGCGTCGCTCAGGGTCCAGGTTTCCGAGCTCTGCTGCGCCGCTTGGCCGCCGCGCAGCGCCACCGGCAGTGCCGCGGCAATGACCTCGCCGAGCGGATGGTGGTAATACTCGGCCGCCCAGCGCAGCAATTCGAAGGTCACCGGATCGAACACGGGTTCCCGATCCAAGATATCCAGCGCCGCTTTGAGCTTCGCCGAGGGGACGCTGGAGTCCTGCGCCGTGCCGACCAGCACGCCGATCAGTTGCCGGCGGCCGAACGGCACGCGCACCCGCACACCCGGCGTCGGCGCGGCGCCCGATGTGTCCGCCGGGGGTAGATAATCGAAGATGCGCGGCACCGGGGTATCGAGCGCAACTTGCAGGATCAAGGCGCTTGCTCTGTCCACAAAACCTGTGGATAAGTCTGTTGAGAAGCCGGGATCATGGACCCTAAGTGCCCGTTCTGTTTCGAGTCCCATTCAAATTGATGAAAATCTATCCGAAATCGAATTGAATTCTTGTAAATCAATGAGTTACGACACCCTGTGGATCCAGCGCCGAGATGTTGGTTGCAAATATTGCAAAGGACGCCATCGACGATGTGCGTAAGTCTCTGATCTGCGCGGACCTAAGTCCGCCGCATGGCGTCGTCAACCGGAGCTTTGGTCCCGCGTTTATACAGTGAATGGAATGGTCCGTCGACGCCAACAGGACGAGGTATGCCAGGCTTTGATACGCTTCCCGCTGCTTGGATGGTCCGGGATGTTCCCGCTCCAGCACGCAGGGGAGCGGTTCTGGACCAAACGCGAGAACTCGATAAATTCTTGGCCGAGATCGAGCGCCGTGCGTTTCGCATGGCGCAGGTTGCGCTACGCGACCCCGACGATGCGCTGGACGTGGTGCAGGACGCGATGTTGAAGCTCGCGCGCAATTATTCCGCCAAGCCCAGCGCGGAATGGCGGCCGCTATTTTATCGAATCCTGGAGAATGGCATCCGGGATCTGCAGCGTCGCAGGACGGTGCGCAAGAAGCTCATGGTGTGGCTGCCGGGATCCAAGGAAGATCCTGACAACGAGGCCCAGGACCCGCTCGACGGCGTCGCGGATGGTGGACCGGATGTACCGGAACTGCTGATGCAGGACCAGGCCATGCAGAAGCTGGAAGGCTCGCTGCGAGCTTTGCCGGCGCGGCAACGGGAGGCGTTCATGCTGCGGAACTTCGAGGGACTGGATGTGGCCGAGACCGCGCGAGCCATGGGCTGCTCGCAAGGCAGCGTGAAAACGCACTATTCGCGCGCCGTGCATTCGCTGCGCGAGCAATTAGGCGAGGTTTGGTGATGAACGAACACACGCAAGATGCCGCGCAGAGCGCGCTGGAAATGCGCAGCCGGGAATTGTTCCAGGGCAGCGTCGATGGACTCGATATGCGGGTGCGTTCACGCCTGACCCAGGCACGCCATGCGGCGCTGGATGCGGCCGCGGCGGCGCGGCGCCGGCCTTGGTTTTTTCAAATCCGGGTGTGGACGCCGGCGGCGGGGGTGACAGCCGCGGCGTTGCTCGGTGCCGCCCTTTGGCTGGGTTCGCCGATGGGCAACCATGCCATGACGGCGGCCGACCAACCCAGTTTGGAAGACCTGGACATGGTGGCTTCATCCGACGAAGGCTCGGGCGACGCGATGGAGATGTTGCAGAACGATCTCGATTTTTACGATTTTGCGGATAAGGCGGCGAGTTCCGGGCCCGCAGCCTAAGTTGACATCCGTGTGACGGTTTCGCGGTACTGGTTGGTATTGATTGCGGCTTTCGGCGCGATCGCGTTCGCGGGACAGCCGCCGACGGGGTCTCCGCCGCAGACACCGGCAGCGACGACAGCGCCGGGCGGTGCCACGCCGGGCGGCACTACGCCGGGCGGTACTGCGCCGAACGACGAGTTCATCGAGTTCTTGGGCGCTGATGACGTTGGAGATGCTGCCTTGTGGGAAATTTTGAAGAACTCAGCGCCGCGTAAGGGCCAACCTCCGGTACCGCCGCCGCGGGATGCGAACCAATGATGAGAGCCGCGATTCTCTGCGTGGGTCTCGCCGTCGCGACGGCGCATGTGACGTTCGCCCAGAGCCCGTCCCCGCCCGCTCCACCGGCGCAGGCGCAGGCGCCTCGGGACTGGCAATCCCTGTCGCCTGATCAGCAGCATTTGCTGCAAAATTATCAAGACAAATGGAGCAGCCTGCCGCCGGATCGGCAGCAGGCGCTCGCGAACGGCAGCGAACGCTGGCTGTCGATGACTCCGGAGCAGCGGGCGAGCGCCCAGCAACGTTTCAGCCAGTGGCGCGCCATGCCGCCGGAACAGCGGCAGCTTCTGCGCCAGCGCTGGCAACAGTTCAAGAGTCTGCCGCCCGAACAGCAGCAGCGAGTCCGCGAATCCTACCAACGCTTCCGGCAAATGCCTCCGGAGCAGCGCAGTGAATTGCGCCGCCAGTGGCGTCAGATGAGCCCCGAACAGAGGCGCAATTTCAATCATCGGGCTCCGCCACCGCGGCCGCACGGGCGCGAACAGCGGTAGCGTCCGCTCCCCACGGGAGGCACCGGGCCTTGGCGATCTACCATTTGACCGCAAACATCATTTCGCGGGGCCGAGGCCAGAGCGTCGTCGCTGCGGCGGCCTACCGGTCGGGCACCGCGCTTCGCGATGAGCGCTACGGCGTCACGCATAATTACATCGGCAAACGCGCTGTGGTGCATTCAGAGGTCATGGCTCCGCCGGTCGCTCCGTCCTGGGTGTGCGACCGGGAGATGCTGTGGAACAGGGTCGAGGCCCGCGAGTTGCGCAAGGACTCGCAACTCGCCCGCTTGGTCGAGATCGGCCTGCCGGTCGAGCTGTCCGGCGATGAACGCCTGGCGCTGGTGCGCGACTTCATCGCGACGGAGTTCGTCCCGCGGGGCATGATCGCGGACTTCAGCATCCGTGCGGATGCCATCAATCCGCATGCGCATATCCTGCTGACATTGCGCGGCGTGACTGCGGCCGGTTTCGGATCCAAAGAGCGGCGCTGGAATGGCAAGGCGGCTCTGCTCGAGTGGCGGTCCGCCTGGGCCGCCCACGCCAATATGCACCTGGCCCGCGCGGGACATGCCGTGCGCATCGATCACCGCACGCTCGAGGCGCAGCACATCGAGCTGGCGCCGGGACGCAGAATCGGATTCGGAACGGCCCGGCGCAGCGCCGCTGCATTGCCGAGTCACTTGACCGAGCGCATCGACGAACAGCAACGCATCGTGCACGACAACGGTGAGACCATCCTTCGGGACCCGACCGTCGCGCTCAGGGCGCTCACCCATCAACGTCCGGTCTTCACGCAGCATGAACTTGCGCAATTTCTGCGATCGCGCACCAGCGGCACGGCTCAGTTCGACGCTGCGCTGGGCGCCGTCACTCACTGCGCCGACTTGGTGACGTTGGAGCCCGCCGCCGGTGGCCAAGGCCGATTCACCTCGCGCGACATGATCGAGGCCGAGACCTCGCTCATGCGGCGGGCGGCGTCGATGACCACCCGGCGCGGCCATGGCGTCGCACCGGACCGGCAGAGCGCCGTGGCGGCGCAATTCGGGATGAACGATGCCGTGCGCCGTGCGTTCGATTATTTGGTGAGCGACGGCGATGCCAAGGCGCTTGCGGCGGCCGGCGCCGACAAGGACGTGCTGTTGGCCGCTGCGCGCCAGGCGTGGGACGCGGAAGGATTCGCCGTCGTCGGCGCGGAGTGGCGGCCGGACAGCGATGTGTTGAGCCGCGGCACGGTGCTGGTGGTCGACGGGTCGCATCGCCTGGGAGCCAAGGAGCTCGAGCGCGTGCTCGCGGCCGCCGATCTCGCCCGCGCCAAGGCGGTGTGCATTGCCGATTTGAAACAGCTGCAGGCGATGAACGTGGCATCGCCGTTTCAGCGCTTGCTGCGGCAGGTCGGCCTGGCGCGCGAGGACGCGCTCAGCGGTGGTAGTCCGGATACGGCGGCCTGATCGGCTGCGCGATGGGGTGAGCGGCCAATTCACGCAGTGCAATCGCCACCGCGGCCTCGAGCTGGGGATCGTGCCCTTCGCTGACCGCTTTCGGATCCTGTTCGACCACGACGTCCGGGTCCACACCGTGATTTTCAACGTCCCATTCGCCCTTCGGCGAGAAGAAGGCGACGCTTGGCGAGGTCACGTGCCCGCCGTCCATCAACACCGGAATCTCGCCGATGCCGACCAGGCCGCCCCACGTGCGCTTGCCCACCAGCGTGCCCAGCCTGGACTGCTTGAACAGCCATGGCAGCGCGTCGCCGCCCGAGCCGGAGTACTCGTTGGCGATCATGACTTTCGGGCCGAAGATCCCGCCGTTGGGCGTGTGCTCGATGTTGCCGTAGCGAGGCGACCAATAGGCTTCGATCTTGCGGCTCATCACTTCGATCATGTAGTCGGCCACCTGCCCGCCGGAGTTGAATCGCTCGTCGATGATGGCTCCTTGTCTCTGCGTCTGCGCGAAGTAGTAGCGGTTGAAGCTCGCGAATCCTTCGGCACCCGTGTTGGGCAGGTAAACGTAGGCAAGCTTGCCGGCGGACAGCTGATCCACCTTGCGGCGGTTGGATTCGATCCATTCGATGTTCCGCAGGCTGCCCTCGCTCGCCGTCGGCACCACGGTGATGTCGCGGGCGGCGCCGCCGTCGGCCGGCGCGATGCGCAGCGCCGTCGCGCGCTCGGCCGTGCCTTCCAGCGCCTGCTGGATATCCGTCGAGTCGGTGAGCTCGGTTCCGCTGATCGCGAGTATGCAGTCTCCCGTGCGCAGATTGAGCCCGGGCTGAGCCAGGGGAGCCTTCACCTTCGGATTGAAGTCACCGCCGGTATAGATCTTCTCCAGGCAATAACGATGATTGCGCACGAGGTAATCGGCGCCGAGCAGCCCGCCCGGCACCCGCCGTGGGTGCGGAATGGCGCCGCCGCCGCCGCGCAGATGACCGACCGAGAAGGCGCCCAGCATCTCTTGAAAGATATAGTTGAGATCGGCGCGCGACACGATCGAGGCGAGGTACGGCTCGAACCGGCGCTCGTCGTCGGCGGTGGATGCGCCGTGGAAATGCGGATCGTAGAAGTAGGCCCGCTCGATGCGCCATACCTCGTGGTACATCTGCCGCCATTCGGCAGCCGGGTCGACCCGCACCTCGAGATCGCTCAACGGCAGCGCCCCTTCGCCCGATTTGAGCGGAGCATTCGCGGGCACGATGACCCAGCTCGGGCGTGTGTCCTCGCCCGGCGCTTCCGGCGGCGCGTCGGGTTTGGTGTTGGAGACGGCGAGCAGCATCTTTTCGCCGTCGGCGGACAGCTCGAAATGCTCGATTCGATCCGCCAATTTCTCGCTCTTGCGCTCCTCGAGGGTCCACCGGCTCAAGGTGGCGGCGCGATCCTCGGGGCGAGCGCCCGCGGGCCGCTCCGCGAAGTACAAACTGCCGTGCGTACCGGCGGCGAGGCTCACGTAATTGCCGCCGGGCAGCGGCAGCGCCACCACCCTGGCGCCGATGCCGTTCAAATCGATTTTGACGGCGATCGGCGCGGCCGCAGCCGCGGCCGTATGTGCGCCCGCCGGCGCGGGCCGCGCAGGCGTATGTGCGGGCTCTTCGGCGCGCGCGCCTTCGTCCGCGTCCTTCGGTTTCGGCTGCCGCTGAGCGGGCGGTTTTTCGTCGTTCAGTTCGGGCGCCACCGGCGACGCCTGATCGGCGGCGAGGACCAGCGCGTAAATGTTCGAGCGCACCTCGTAGAGGTCGCTGGTCATGTCGAGGCCGTCCGAGGTGGCGCCCGAATTCGTGCTGGCAATGAAAAAGAGAAATTTACCGTCGCGATCAAAGGCGGGCAGGCGTGAATCCGCCATTTGATCGGTGATTTGCGTCGATTTCCCGCTCTCGACCGAATACAGAAACAACGCATGCAGGTGATTTGCCAGCGAGCGCGGAAAGGCGATCCATTTCGAATCGGGCGACCACGCCACATCGTAGCTTGCGCTCGAGAACCCGCCGTAGACGTCCTTGTCGTTGATGATGGTGAGCGTGCCCTTCACGGTGTCGAGCAGGTAGACATTCAGACGATTGTCGTGAAACACGATGCGCTTCGAGTCCGGCGACCACTTCGGTGCGAAGTAGTAGGCGGCCTCGGCGGCTAGAGGGAATTTTTTCAGCCCGGCGGCGCCCTGCTGCCCGGTTCCGAACTGGGAGGCGACATGCAGTGCGTACAACCCGGATTCATCCGAGAAATAGGCTATCGACTGGCCGTCCGGGGACCAGGCCGGAGATCGTTCCATGACCCCGGGCGTGTTGGTGATGTCGCGAACCGGCCCGGATTTTACCGGGACCGTGAGAATTTCGCCGTGTGCCTCGATCGCCGCGCGGACGCCGGTGGGAGATAGGGACACGTGATCGATTTCCGCGGTCACATTCCTGATGGCAGGCCGCACTTCGGGGAGGTCGGCGTCGATCTCGATCGACACCGGGCGGCTCTGGCCGCTGGCGGTATCGTAAAGACGAATCTCGCCCAGCTGATCGTAAATCAGCGTCGCGCCGTCGCCCGCCAGGCTGCGAATATCGGGGCCGCCGTTGTGCAATGCCTCGTCGACCTGCTTGGTGACGGGATCGTACCGAAAGATCCCGATTGGGCCGGCGCGGCCCGACAAAAAATAGACCTTTCCGCCGCTGTAGACCGGGAAGAAGTCCGAGGCCTGTTGGTGCGGAATCTCCACGGAGTCGAGCCCGGGCAGCGTCGTGATCCAGATGGTGCTGGCGCGCCCGCCGCGGTAGTTTCCCCAGGACACGAACGTGGTGTAATCGAAGCCGAAGGCGGGAGGCAGCGGCGAGTAGGCGATCTGCGAGCCGTCCGGCGCCAGCTGGCCTTGGTAGGCCATCGGCAGCGGCACCTTCCTTGCCTCGCCGCCGTCGGCCGGCACGGTGTAGAGCTGCGTATAGCGGCTTGCCGATTCGCGCGCCGAGCGGAACAGAATCCGCTTGCCGTCGGGTGTCCACGCGACCGCGACGTCCGCGGCAGGATGGAAAGTCACCCGGTGCGGTATGCCGCCCGCGGCAGGTATCGTGAATACGTCGGTGTTGCCGTCGTATTCGCCCGTGAAGGCGATGGTGTTTCCGTCGGGCGAGAAGATCGGCGAACTCTCGAGGCCGACGCCGATCGTCAACCGGGTTGCGCGCCCGCCGCCGCGCGGAACGGTCCAAAGGTCGCCCGCGTAGCCGAAGGCGATCAATTCACGGCTGAGCGCCGGCGTCTGAAACAAATGCAGCCTGCCCGCGGCGTGAGCCGAGACAGCCGCGGCGCCCCATAAGCACAACAACCCCAGCCGGATGCGCGAATGTTGCATGCGCCGGCCGGCCCGGACTCACCCGGCCGCTTTGACGGCTTGTATGAGCCGACTGACGGCTGCCTGCGCGTCGCCGTACAGCATGCGAGTCTGGTCGAGCACGAACAAGGCGTTGTCGATTCCGGAGAATCCGTGGCCCTGGCCGCGCTTGATGACGATGACGTTCTTGGCCTTGTCGGCGTTCAAGATCGGCATGCCGTAGATCGGGCTCCCCTTGTTGGTGCGCGCATCCGGATTGACCACGTCATTGGCGCCGATGATCAACGCCACGTCCGCCGTCTCGAATTCCGCATTGATCTCATCGAGGTCCGAAATCAATTCGTACGGCACGCCTGCCTCGGCCAGCAGGACGTTCATGTGACCCGGCATGCGGCCCGCGACCGGATGAATGGCGAAACGCACCGCGACGCCGCGGTCGATCAGCAGTTGAGTCAACTCCCAGACCTTGTGCTGGGCTTGGGCGACCGCAAGGCCGTATCCCGGCACGATGATGATTTTCTGCGAGTACGCCATCATGATGCCGGCGTCGGGCGCTTCGATGGCCTTCTGCGTGCCGGTGACGCCCGCGCCGCCGGCAGTGGAGGTTTCGCCGAAGTTCGCGAACAGCACGTTGGCTAAGGAGCGGTTCATGGCCTTCGCCATGAGCTGAGTCAGCAGCGTACCGGCCGCTCCAACGACCGTACCTGCGATGATCATGGCGGCGTTGTCGAGCACGAAGCCCTCGAATCCCACCGCCAGTCCGGTCAAGGCATTGTAGAGGGAGATCACCACCGGCATGTCGGCGCCGCCGATGGGCAGGGTCATGGCGATGCCGAGAAGCAGTGCGAACCCGAAGAACGCGGACACGACCGGCGGCTCCGAGTTGATTCCCGAGACGATCGTGAATCCGAGCGCGATGACCACGAGCAAAATCGCCAGATTGACGAATTTCTGGCCGCCGAAACGCACCGATTTGGTGATCAATCCCTGTAATTTGGCGAAGGCGATCAAACTGCCGCTGAAGGAGACGGCGCCGATGAAGCCGCCGACCGCGGCCATCGTCAGATGCACGAGGTTGTGTTCGTTGCCGCTGTACAGTTCGACCGCCGCGATCGCTCCGGCCGCGCCGCCACCCATGCCGTTGTAGAGCGCGATCATCTGCGGCATGTCGGTCATGGCGACCCGTTTGCCGCTGACCCAGGCGATGATGCCGCCGATGGCGATGGCGGTCACGACCAGGATGATATTCACGGAAGCATGGCCCAAGAACGCCAACGTCACCACCGTGGCGAGCAGCATGCCGAGACCGGCCCAGCGCACGCCGCTCACCGCGGTGACGGGCGAACTCATGCGCTTGAGTCCCATGATGAACAGCGCCGCCGCGATCAGATACGAGAGCTGCGTCAGCGTTTGACTGGTCGATATGGACAGCATGCTATGACGCTTTCTTCTTTCCGGCCGAGACGAACATCTTCAACATGCGTTCCGTCACCACGTAGCCGCCCACGGCGTTGCCGGCCGCGAGCACGACGCCGATGAAGCCGATGACGCGCAGCAGGGTGCTGTCGGCGGCGCCCAATGCCACCATTGCGCCGACCAACACGATTCCGTGAACGAAGTTCGATCCCGACATGAGCGGCGTGTGCAGGATTACCGGCACGCGCGAAATGACTTCATAGCCGGTGAAAGCGGCCAGCATGAAGATATAAAGCGCAATGACGCCGTCGATCATGACGATTGTCCCTCCACCGACTTGCGTGTTGCTTCGTGTTTGATCTGGCCGTCGTGCGTGAGTACGGCGCCGACAAAAACCTCGTCGTTCCAGTCGATGGCGAGCTCGCCGTTGGCGAGCGCGGGTTTCAATAAGTTAAATAGATTGCGCGCATACATTTCGCTGGCGTGGTACGGCAGCGATGCCGGCAAATTGACCGGCCCCAGGATTTTCACGTTGCCGTGGTTCACCGTCTCGCCGGCCTTCGTCAGCTCGCAATTTCCGCCCTGCTCCGCGGCGATATCGACCACGACGGATCCCGCCTTCATGCGTTCGACCGCCGTTCGACTGACGATCCGGGGCGCCGCACGGCCGGGAACCGAGGCGGTGCTGATGACGATGTCGCTCGCAGCGATTCGACCGTCGAGCACTTCCTGTTGCTTGAGTTTTTCATCCGCGGTCAGTTCGCGGGCATAACCGCCCGCACCCTCGGCGGAAACGCCGGTCTCGACGAATTTTGCGCCCAGGGATTTGACCTGATCCTTGGTGGCGCTGCGGACGTCGTAGGCTTCGACGACCGCGCCCAACCGCCTTGCGGTCGCAATCGCCTGCAGGCCCGCGACGCCGGCGCCGATGACCAGCACCGACGCGGGCCGTATGGTGCCCGCGGCCGTGGTCAGCATGGGCAGGAACTTCTCCAGCGTGTTGGCCGCGATGAGCACCGACTTGTACCCGGCGACCGCCGCCTGCGACGACAGTGCATCCATGGACTGAGCACGGGAGATGCGCGGCACCAGTTCCATCGAAAAACTCGTGATGCGGCGCGCTTTCAGTGCCCGCACCAGATCGGGCCGCGCATACGCCTGCATGAAGCCGATGACCAACGCGCCCTCGTTGAGAGAGTTCACCTCGTCGAGGCTGGGCGGCTGAACCTTCAACAGGACGTTCGCGTTGCTCAAAATGGCGGCGGCATCGCTGATTTCCGCATCCGCGTACGCGGCGTCGGGAAAATGCGCCGCGGCGCCCGCGCCGCGCTCGATCAGGACGCGCGCACCGAGGGCCTTCAATTTGGTCGCTATCTCCGGGACAACTGCGACCCGAGTCTCGTTCGCGGCGGTCTCTCGGAGGATACCGATGATGACTGCCATGAACGGAATCTCCCCAAACGTTGAATTATGGCATAAGAGTCGACTATCTTTAGTATTGTTATGGAGCCGATGGTCAAAGACAAGCCTCGTTCGCTGGATTGGGCGGACGACCTCACGGTCGTTCCCCGCGGCCATCCATTGTCGCAGCAAATCCTGCGGACCGACGTTTCGGGGATGCCGCTCGAGTGGGTCGATTATCGCGAGGCCGCGCGCCTCTATCACACCGAGCAAGTGGCTTATACGTGCGGGACTCTCCTGTATCGGCTGTTCGGCGGCACCTGCGCCAAGACGGGCCTGCGCACGGTGGTCGACGTGAATTCCATCATCGCGACTCATGGGCACACCGGCAACCCCGGCAACCTGCGCGGCGCCGGCTATACGCCGCCGCTGAACAATCAAACCTTGTTCCGGCGGGACGCGTACCTGTGCCTGTATTGCGGCGCGCGCTTTCCCTACAGCTCATTGTCCCGTGATCATGTGACGCCGTTCAGCCGCGGCGGCCACGACACCTGGGGAAACGTCGTCTCGGCCTGCCGACGCTGCAACAATGCCAAGGCGTCGCGCACCCCGGAGCAGGCCGGCATGCAGCTGCTGGCCGTGCCGTTTACGCCCACCTACGCCGAATACATCTTCTTGAAGGGCCGGCGCGTGCTGGCCGACCAAATGGAATACTTGATCGCGCACTTTCCGCGCTCGAGCCCGCTGCACGAGCGCATGCAGCGCTGGCCGATGTGAACCCGCATTCGGCGGATGGCCGCCCGCGCATCTCCCCGTAAGGGTATACTCGCGCCGTGCAAACCGGTCCGCACTCTGGCGTCGTCTATCACATTGATGCCAGTTACTTCGTGTTTCGCGCGTACCATTCGATGCCGCCGGACATGGTCGATCCGGACGGCAACGCGACCCACGCACTGTACGGTTTCGCGCGCTTCATCTCGGATCTCCTCGAGCAGGTCAAGCCGGAGAGAATCGGCGTGGCATTCGATCAGAGCCTGCGCAGCGAGACCTCGTTTCGCAACGGCATCTACCCCGCCTACAAGGCCAATCGGGATTCACCGCCCGACGATCTGGAACGTCAATTCGCGCTGTGCCGCGAATTCTGCCGGCATATGGGCTTGGCGGAGTTTGCCAGCGCCGAATACGAAGCGGACGACATCATAGGGACGTTGACGGCGCGCGCGCGCGCCGCCGGCCTGCGCAACGTGCTGGTGACCCGCGACAAGGACCTGTCGCAACTGATACGCGACGGCGACGTGTTCTGGGACTACAGCGGCAACGCGCGCTATCACTACCATGAGATCGGAGCGCGCTTCGGCGCGATTCCGGAGCTGATCGCGGACTTTCTTGCCCTTACCGGAGATTCGGTCGACAACATTCCCGGCGTGCCCGGCATCGGCAAGAAGACCGCGACGGAGCTGTTTGCGATCTTCGGCTCGCTCGACGAGCTGTACGCGAATCTGGAGCGCGTTGCCGCGATGAAACTGCGCGGCGCCGCCGCGGTGGCCGCCAAGCTGTTGGCGCACAAGGACGCCGCCTATCTGGCCAGGAGGCTGACCGGCATCGTGTGCGACGTCCCGCTCGAATTCACCCTCGATGGGTTGAAACCACGGCCGCCGGACGCGGCCGGCCTCGAGGCGTTCTTCGATGCCCACGGCTTCGGCAATATCCTGCGCCAACAGGCGCGCCGTATCGCAGCCGCGCAAGGGACGATTTAAACTTGCGGGCACGCTGCAGCATGCAGAGGACAGCAAAATGGCGGAGCTGATCGCAGGCCTGGTGGTATTTCTCGGAGTGCACTCGATCGGGATCTTCTCGCCCGACGCGCGCGCGCGCGGGCTGCGGCGCTGGGGCGAACGGGCTTGGAAATCCGGGTACGCCTTGATCTCGCTTGCCGGCTTTGCGCTGTTGGTCCACGGCTTTGCATTGGCGCGTCAAGCGCCCGTCGCGCTGTACACGCCGCCGCCGTGGCTGCGCCATGGCACGTTCCTGCTCATGCTGCCGGTTTTCCCGCTGCTGCTCGCGGCGTATTTGCCCGGAAGAATCAAGTCGGCGATGAAGCATCCGATGCTGGCCGCCGTCAAGTTCTGGGCCCTCGGCCATTTGCTCGCCAACGGAACCTTGGCCGACGTGCTGTTGTTCGGAGGATTTCTCGCCTGGGCGGTGATGGACAGAATCTCCCTGAAACGCCGTCCGCAGGCGATGAGAAAAACGGCCTCTGCCGGACCGTTCAATGACTTGATTGCCGTCGTCCTGGGACTCGCGCTGTATGCGGTCTTCATCGGCTGGGCGCATCAGCGGCTGTTCGGCGTAGCGCCGCTCGGTTAGCGCTGCGCGCGGAGGACTGATGGATCTACCGACCTATGCGGATGTCGAAGCGGCTGCCGGAAGGCTCCGGGGGCACGCCCACCGCACTCCCGTGATGACATCACGGACCGTCGACGAAGCGTCGGGCGCCAGCGTATTTTTCAAGTGCGAGAACTTCCAACGGATGGGAGCCTTCAAATTTCGCGGCGCCTTCAATGCGTTGTCCACGCTGGCGCCGGACGCACGCAGCCGGGGCGTCATCGCATTCTCGTCCGGAAACCACGCGCAGGCGGTCGCATTGGCGGCGCGCATCCACGGCGTCGACGCCACCATCGTCATGCCCGATGACGCCCCGGTATCCAAGCTGCAGGCCACGCGCGGCTATGGCGGCCGCGTCGTCACCTACGATCGATACCGCGAGAACCGCGAGGAAATCGCGCAGCGCCTGGCGGACAGCCAGGGTTCGGCGATCGTTCCGCCCTATGACCATCCTGACGTCATCGCGGGACAGGGTACGGCGGCAGCCGAACTCTTCGAACAGGTGGGGCGGCTCGACAGCCTGTTCGTGTGTCTCGGCGGCGGCGGCCTGCTGAGCGGCTCAGCATTGGCGGCCGCGGCGCTCTCCCCCGGCTGCGCGCTGTTCGGGGTCGAGCCGGAAGCCGGCAATGATGGCCTGCAATCGCTGCGTCGAGGGTCGATCGTGCGGATTGCCGTCCCGGACACCATCGCGGACGGCGCGCAGACACAGGCGCTCGGCCGGTACACCTTCGCGATCATCCGCCGCGATGTCCTCGATATCCTGACGGCGTCCGACGCGGAGTTGATTGAGTGCATGCGATTTTTCGCGACTCGCATGAAGATCGTGGTCGAACCAACCGGATGCCTGGGTTTTGCGGCGGTCCGCGCGCTCGGCAAGCGGCTGGCCGGTCAGCGAGTCGGAGTGATCATCAGCGGCGGAAACATCGATGGCGATCGAATGGCGACGCTGCTGAAGGAGTCGTGATGTTCGTGCACGTGATGACACCGCGCGCGATGGCGCTCGACCTGTTGCGGCCGGCGCGCCCGTGGTGCCGGGGCGCCGCGGGAACGGCCGATTGAAGACCTTCACGAGGATTCTGGGTGCGGGGCTCGCTGCGCTGGTCCTGTTGCTGTTCGTCCTGGTGCTCGCCGCGTGGGAGAAGCCGCCCGACCTGATTCGTATCGGCGCGAATTACACGGCGAAAATCGTTTGTTCGAACGTATTTTTGGCGAACCGCGAGCCGTACGAGGTATTGGCGACCGACGTCCAGGCGCCCGGACACCCGTTGCTCAAGCTGATGCGCATCGACGTCGATCGAAAGCTCGGCATCGTGCGCGCGGGATTGTTGGGGTTCATCGGCGGGGGACTCGCGGTCGCGAGGCCGGACGCGGGGTGCGCGGTGATGCCGGACGGGCGGCTCGATACCGCGCGCGCCGTGCCTCGTCCCAAGCCGCCGCCCCCCGAGCGAGCGAGCGCACGCGACTTGAGTCCCAGCGCGGCCGCGGTGCGCGGCGTCATCGCGGACGACGCATTGGCCGGGCCCGGAATGCGCGCCATCGTGGTCATGAGCAACGGGCATCTGGTGGCGGAACGATATGCCCGCGGCTTCGGCTGGAACACGCCACAGCTCGGGTGGTCGATGACCAAGAGCGTGACCGCGGGCCTCATCGGTTTGCTGGTCAAGGATGGGCGTCTCGCGCTCGGCCAGTCGGCGGGATTGGCGGGCGCGGGCCGGTCGGGCATCACCATTGCAGACCTCATGAGCATGACGAGCGGTCTGCGATTCAACGAGGGGTACGGGGCGGTGTCCGACGTCACGCGGATGCTGTACCTCGAGCCCGACATGGCGGCATTCGCCGCCGCCGGGCCGCGTGCACACCCCGTCGGCGAAGTGTGGAGCTACTCGAGCGGCTCCGCCGTCATTCTGTCGCGTATCTATCAGGACGCCGCGGGCGGGGACTTCATGCGTTTTGCGCAATCCCGACTGTTCGGTCCGTTGGGCATGGATAGCGCCGTCATGGAGACGGATGAAGCGGGCACGCTGGTCGGTTCCTCGTACATGTACGCCACGCCGCGCGACTGGGCGCGCTACGGACAATTGCTCGCCCAGGATGGGGTGTGGGAGGGCCGGGAACTGTTGCCGCCGGGCTATGTGGCCATGATGGCATCGCCGGTCGCAGCCTCGGGCGGGGAATACGGGCACGGCATGGTATGGCGCTGGGTCACGCACGGCGACCAGCCCGGCGTGAATCCCGACGCGGCTTTCGGCCTGCCCGCCGATGCCTTTTGGATGTCGGGCCACGACGGCCAGTTCGCCGCCATTGTGCCGTCCCGCCAAGTGGTGGTGGTGCGCATGGGGCTTACTCCGGCACGCGAGCATTATCAGCCGCAGCCCCTGGTGCGCGCCGTTCTCGACGCGACTCGCTGAGTCCGCGGAAGGAGCCTGTCTGAGTAATCTTCGTGGCCGCGAGCGCCGCAGATTTCCAACGCGGCTCACGCGGATTACTCAGGCAGGCTCCTAGTGCTGTCTCAGGCGCCCGCGCCGGAAATCCGCCAGGATCTCCCGCGCCGCATTGTGTCCGGGCGCGCCGGTGACCCCTCCGCCGGGATGCGTTCCGGAACCGCACATGTACAGGCCTTTCAGAGGTCCGCGATAATCCCCATGGCCGAGCATGGGCCGCGCGGAGAACAATTGGTCCAGGCTGAGCGCGCCGTGAAAGATGTCGCCGCCCACCAGCCCGAAGGTTCGCTCCAGATCGAGCGGGCTCATGATTTGCCGCCCCAGCACGGACGCCTTGAAATTCGGCGCGTGACTGTTCACCAGATCGATCATGAGGTCCGCCACCTGCTCGCGATGATCGTCCCATGAGGCGCCGTTGGGCAGCACCGGCGCGACATGTTGGCAGAACAAGCTCGCCACGTGCCGGCCGGGCGGCGCAAGAGTGTCGTCCAACGTCGACGGTATGAGCATCTCGACGATGGGCCGCTTCGACCAGCCACCCGACTTCGCGTCGAGGTAGGCCTGATCCATGTAGGCGAGGCTCGGCGCCATGATGATGCCGGACGTATGATGCTCTGCCAGAGCGGCGCCCGGCAGGCATTTGAAGTCCGGCAACCCGGACAGCGCGACGTTCATGCGAAACGTCCCGGATCCGCAGCGCCAATTATTCATTCGCTCGCGAAAGTTGTCGTCGAGAGCCGACGGGTCGATGAGCTTGCCGTACAGCAGTTTAGGATTCAGATTCGAAACGACGCAGCGTGCACGGACCGCATCCCCGTTCTCGAGCACCACGCCGACGCTGCGGCCCGCCTCGACGATGACCTCGCGCACCGCACTCGATACTCGAATCTCGACGCCGTGCTCGGCAGCCGCCCGCGACATGGCCATGGAAATGGCGCCCATGCCTCCGATCGCATGACCCCATGCCCCCTTTTTTCCATTGACCTCGCCGAAGACGTGGTGCAGTAGCACATAGGCGGAGCCGGCAGAATAGGGGCTCGCATAGTTGCCGACGATGCCGTCGAAACCGTAGGCTGCCTTGATGGGCGCGCTCTCGAACCAGCCGTCGAGGTAATCGCCGGCGGATTTCACGAACAAATCAAGCAATTCGCGGCGCATGGCCATGTCGAGCTTCGCGATCCGCTTGCCGAGACGTGCACCGCGCAGCAACTCGGGCAGCGCTTCGAGCCAACCGCCGGCGGTTACGTTGGGCGGCGTCTCCAGCACGAGATCACGCAGCACGTCGGCAATCACATCGAGGCGGTCGCCGTAGGCCTTCAGACGCAACGCGTCCCGGGCCGAGAATCTGGCGACCTCCGCTGCGGTTTTGCCGGCCCCCACCTTGAGGTACCGGGTGTCGTCGAGCGGCAGGAAATTCGACAGCTTGCGCTCCACGATGCGCAGCCCGTGCCGCGCAAGATCCAGGTCGCGGATGACCTTCGGATTCAGCAGCGAAACGGTGTACGCCGCCACGGAATTACGAAAGCCCGGGTGAAATTCCTCGGTCACCGCCGCCCCGCCCACGACGCTGCGACGCTCCAGCACCGTGACCTTGAGTCCCCCCGACGCGAGGTATGCGGCGCACACCAGGCCGTTGTGGCCGCCGCCGATGATGACCACGTCGCGCAGCGCCGAATCAGCCACGCGCCGCTCCGTTCGCGGTGCCGAGCCGGCCGGGAGCGGGGGCGCGCTGCGGGCGGTCCGGATCGCGACGCATGCGGCCGGGCGGACCGAATGCGTGCGGGCGCGGCGTGATGGCAACGTTTGCGTTCATAAGCCTGCGTTCATAAGCCTGCGTGTATAAGCCCCAGGAGCGGCTCCAAAATCTTATTGAACGATAGTATAACAAGCCTGGTCGCGCCGCGCATCGCCGGGCGCGCAACTGCGCGGCCGCGCCGGCTACGATTTTCCGTGGGCCGCGGACGCGTTCGATTTCCTGCCGCCGCCGGTGCTGCGCAGCAATCGGGGAAAAGCCCCGTTGCACAGCGCGTTGACCCAGTCTTCGCACATGGCGATGGCCTCGCGCGCCTTGAACGTGGAGGCGCTCAAGCTCAATTCCACCCATAGTCCGTCCAACAGCGCGGACAGCGCGATCGCCGCCGGGCGAAGTTTGAAGTGCGGTGCAGCACCGGAGTTGGCGAGTTGCCCCAGCAAGGATTCCAATGTGGAACGGTACTTGCGGTAGGTGCGGTCGTGCACTTCACGGATCTCCGGCGAGTGCGCCACCATGCTCCAGAACACCAGCCAGACGTTGAACAGCTGCGGGTCCAGCAATTCGGGGGCGAAGGAGGCGCGGAAAAAGCCGCTGATCCTGGCGCGCGGCGAGGCGGCGCAATCGGCCGCCTGGCGGGCGATGGAACCCTGCAGGGATAGCGCCAGCGTCTCGTAGGTTTCCGCCACCAGTCCGGACTTGCTCGGGAAATGATGGTTGATCAAGCCGATGGATACTCCAGCCGCCGCGCTGATGCGGCGAACCGATACGCCTTCATGGCCGTACTCCTTCAGGCAGCGTAACGTTGCCTCCACGAGCGCCTCACGGCGCACCGCGGGAGTTTCGCGATGAAACTTGGGAGTCGAACGCTTCGTAGCCATGCAATCGCCTTTTTATTTTTCACGCATGCCAAGCATAGCCGACACTTTGCGGCAGAAAGTGCTTAATTCCACCACAAATTATAAAACATATGAGCCGCGGCGCGCGCTCGGCTAAGTTTCCTTGGGGACGTGAGGGCCGATCCTGGCCGTTACGTAGCGCCGGATATCCAGATTCCAGTCCTCCATGGGCGCGAAGTATCCATGGGCATGGACGCGTGCGCTGATCCCGTCCTGCACGGCTTCGCATATCGTCCAATCCTGGCGGTTCACCAAATCCCAGAAACGCACCGCATCCGACGGGTCGAAGCCGGGTTTGTCGAGCTCATGGGTTTCGAACAGAAAATGACAGGTGATGTCGGTGCGCCCGGCGCTGCGCGGCCTGAGAATGAATGCGGCCACGTGGTCGCAGGCCGCGCTCAAGAACAGGCTGGGGTAGACCAATTCGCCCTTGTGGCGCACCTGTTCGTCCTCGTTCAAGCCCGGGAAGGGCCGCCTGGCCGTGGTGCCGCTCGCGGTGAACGTATACGCCCCGGCGCGATGCGGAATGCCGCGATTCCAATCCAGATTCGCTCCGCCGGCATCGCGGAACGACGGGACGACGGCGCATAACTCGGGATGCACGCCGCCGCAGTGATAGCACTCGTTGTAGTTTTCGCAGATGATTTTCCAATTCGCCGCCACCTCGTACTGAATCGTCGCCCCGATCCCTAAATCCGCGAGAGGATAGCGCACGAGCCGGTCGGGAATTGCGCCAAGCTGGGACGCGAACACTGCGGCGTCGGCCGGCGTCAGGTTCAAGAATACGAACCCGCCCCAAGTCTCCACGCCGACCGGATGGAGGTGAAACTCCTGCTTGTCGAAGCCAGTCGCAGCGCTCAGGTGCGGTGCGGCCACCAGCGCGCCGTTGAGGTCGTAGGACCATTGGTGGTACGGGCACACGATCAGCCGCCCGCCGGTGAGGCCGCCGGCCAGCGCGACCCGATCCGGGGCGACCTTGCTGTCCGGGGACCGGCACAGGCGTGAGCCGCGATGCCGGCACACGTTGTAGAAGGCGCGCAGCTCGCCGCCGCGGTTGCGCACCAACAGCACGCTCTCGCCCAGTACGTCGAGCACCCGATGGTCGCCGGGCTGCGGCAGCTCGGCCGCGCGGCACACGGCGATCCACTCGCGGCAAAAGATGCGCTCTTTCTCCACCTTGAAGATGTCCGCACTGCGATACCAGGTGGTGGGCAGCGTGCGTTCCATTGGCGCGGAATTCATACCGGAAAATCCCTCGTGTAAGGCGGAGCGGCGTCGATCGAGTCTGCGGTAAGGTCCGCCACCGTGTCGAATTCCCGGGCGTAACGATGGCCGCTGTGCACGGCATGGACGATGGCACCCGGAGCGAGCGAATCGCCGATTCGTGTGACCGCCGCGATGCCGGCGGCCTCGAGGTCCGCATTCCTCGCGACCAGGGCCCGATACAGCTCTTCTCTGGGTTTGCGCATGCCGACGATGACCAGCGAACGGCAGGCTAACCGCTGCTCGCGGCCGCTGTAAACATCCGCCAACGTCACCGACGCGCCGTCGAACCCGGTGACGCGCTGCAAGGTGTGAATCGGCACTTCCGCCTTGGCCAAGGCACGATGCACCAGGGGCAGCTCGTTCGTCATGAAGGTCCACGCCGATGCGTTGCCCGCCGTCGTCACGTAGGTCACGCCGCCTGTCTGCCGCGCCAGCTGCTCGGCGACGGCGCCGCCCAGGTAATAATTGTCGAAGTCGAACACGACCACCGGCGCCGCCGGGGCGACGCCGGCAGCCAGGTCGTCCGGGGTATAGACGCCGGGGAGGTCGAGTTCGCCCACCGGAAATTCCAGCGTCGAGAACAGCATTTTTGTCCAACCCGCGCCGGTGGCGATGACCACATGGCTGTGCTCCGAGGCAATGATGTCGTCAGGGGTGAGTTCACTGCCCGGATATAGATTGACGTTGGGGCGCCCGCGCAGTTGGCCCAAACGCCAGTCCGCGACGCGACCCCAGGTGGCGAGTCCCGGCAAGCGAGTCTCGTACCGCAACCGTCCGCCGAATTCCTTGGCCGCATCGGCGAGCGTCACCCGATATCCGCGCCGCGCGAGGGTCACCGCGCACTCGAGTCCCGCCGGACCGCCGCCGACGATCAGTATGGACGAGTCGCTCTTGGGCGCCTCGAACCGCTCGGGGTGCCACCCGCGACGCCATTCCTCGCCGGCCGTGGGGTTCTGGGTGCAGCGCACGGGGACTCCGTCGTGCCAGCTCGAAATGCAGATATTGCAGCCGATGCATTCACGAATCTCGCCTTCCCGTCCTTCGTTGATCTTTCGCGGCAGAAAGGGGTCGGCGATGGAGGGCCTGGCGCCGCCGATGAGATCCAGAATTCCGCGCTTGACCTGCGAAACCATCACATCCGGAGAGGTAAAGCGTCCCACGCCCACGACGGGCTTCTTGGTCGATTGCTTGACGAAATTGACGATGGGTTCGTGGCTGCCCTCGGCAGAGAAACGCGACGGCGCGCAGTCGGTCGGACTGGAATCCATCTTGACGTCCCACAGATCGGGTATCTCGCCGAGAAGCTGCACCACCTCGTGCGCCTCCGACGGTGCATCGACGCCCGGCTTGCCTCGCAATTCTTCCAGGCTGATCCGCAGCGCCATGCCGCACCGGTTGCCGACGGCATCGCGCGTGACCTCGAGCAGTTCACGAACCAATCGCACCCGATTTTTGATGGAACCGCCGTACACGTCGGTGCGATGGTTGTATTCGGGCAGCAGAAACTCGTAGGGCAGGTAGCCCATGCCGGCGTAAACGTAGACGATGTCGAACCCGGCCTGCATGGCGCGCCGCGCGCCGCGCGCCTGCCAACGCAACAAATCGCGAATATCGGATGCGTCCATGGCGCGGGGGCGCAGGTTGCCCATGAAGCCCAGGTGGGTGGATAGCCAGGGCATGCCGGACGGCGACAAAGGAGCGAGCCGGCTGGTCCGGTTCAGCGTGCACGCTCCGCCGTGCCAAAGTTCGATCCCCGCGAGCGCGCCGTGCTCGTGGACCGCGTCCGTCATCAACGCGTGGGCGCGAATGTCCTTGTCGTCCCAGAGCGAGGCGAAGGGCAGCGGCGAATCATCGGAGCTCGGATGGATCGACACCGCACCGGTGCATACGACCCCCCAACCGCCCTCGGCCTTCACGCCGCGAAACCGGGCGCGGACCTGCGGCAACGCGTTGGTCATTCCGCTCGCATGCGGGACCTGATAGAAACGGTTGGGCGCCGTGACGGGTCCGATGCGTACCGGCTCGAACAAAATATCGAAGCGTGGATTGCGCACGATAGCGTATCCCTCGAATGGGGCGGGGAGCAAAGGACGCGAGCGTAATTGATCGATCGTACAGTAGCAAGAAGGAGGCGCCGCCCGCGCTCGATTCTTATGCGGCGCGGAACTCGCGCCAATCGAGGCTGAGCGCACGCGCCACCGCCTCGTGCGCGAGTTTGCCGTCATGAACGTTCAGGCCATGCGCGAGGCCGCCGTCCCGGGCGAGCGCCAGCTGCCAACCATGATTCGCCAGCGACTTCACGTACGGCAGCGTGGCGTTGGTCAGGGCGAACGTCGAAGTGCGCGGCACCGCACCGGGCATGTTGGTCACGCAGTAGTGAATGACTCCGTCCAAGACGAAGGTGGGTTCCGCGTGGGTGGTCGGACGGCTGGTCTCGAAGCAGCCGCCCTGGTCGATGGCGATGTCGACCAGTACCGTCCCCGGCTTCATGGTCTTCACCATGGCGCGCGTGACCAATTTGGGCGCGGCCGCACCGGCGATCAGCACCGCGCCGATGACCAGGTCCGCGTCACGCACCAATTCCTCGATGGCGTGCGCGGTCGAATAGACCGTTTTGAGCTGATTCGCGAACATCGCGGACAACTCGCGCAATCGCTTCACCGAGCGGTCCACCACGGTGACGTCGGCGCGCAGGCCGACCGCCATTTCGGCGGCATGCGTGCCCGAAACGCCGCCCCCCAAGATCACGACCTTCGCGGGCGCCACGCCGGGCACTCCGCCCAACAGAACTCCGAGGCCGCCGTTGGCCTTTTGCAGGCAGCTCGCGCCCACCTGCACCGACATGCGGCCGGCCACTTCGCTCATGGGCGTGAGCAGCGGCAGCGATCCGTCGGACGCGGTCACGGTTTCATAGGCGATGGCCGTGGCCTTCGAGGCGATGAGTGCTTCGGCTTGGGCGCGATCGGCGGCCAAATGCAGGTACGTGAACAGAACCTGGCCCGCGTGGAGACGGCCGCACTCCACGAGCTGCGGCTCCTTGACCTTGACGATGAGATCCGCCGCCCCGAATACGTCTTCCGCCCCGGCGGCCACTTTCGCGCCGGCGGCCTGGTAGCTTGCATCGTCGAACCCGATCCCGACGCCGGCGCCGCTTTGCACCAGGACCTGATGGCCGGCGTCGACCAGTTCGCGCACTCCCGAAGGCACCAATCCCACCCGATATTCGTGAATTTTGATCTCTTTCGGGACGCCGATTTTCATGGATGAACTCCGGGTGGCAATGCACGGGTGCCGCCAGCATAGTCCGCAGCCGCGAGGTTAAATTGCAAAAACTGGTCAAATGGGTGCGGGAAATGGCAGAATTCACTGAATCAGGCAGCATATGCGCAATAATCTGCCGAATTCCGGAAGTCTCGTCGAGGTGACGCCAATGGGGTCGGAGCCGCGGATCAAATTGGACCGCTACGATCGCGCCATCGTGCGCGCGCTACAGCAGGACGGGCGCATCACCAACAGCCAGCTGGCCGAAAGCGTGAGCCTGTCGGAATCCGCGTGCCTGCGGCGCGTGCGTGCGCTCGAGGAGGCGGGGTTCATCGAAGGCTACGCCGCGCTCATCAATCAACAGAAGGCGGGCTGCCCGGTCAACGTGTTCGTCAACATCACTCTCGACCGGCAGGAGCAGGCGCACTTGCGCGCCTTCGAGGAAGCGGTGCGCAAGGTGCCGGAAGTCATGGAGTGCTATCTGATGTCGGGAGAATATGACTATCTGCTTCGGGTGGTGCTCGCCGATACCGCCGACTTCGAACGGCTCCACAGCCAACATCTCACACGGCTGCCGAACGTGGCTCGCGTGCATTCGAGTTTCGCCCTGCGCACGGTGCAGAACTCCCGCGAGCTGCCGGTACGCTGACCGCCCGCGGGCGCGCCGGCGTACTCAGGCTTTGGGCTTCAGCACCAGCGAAAAAGCCACCTTCACCGCATCCTTGACCTGGTCCGTGCTCTTCCAGTCGCCCTGGCCGACCCCGAACTCAAGGCGGTTCAGTTTGGCGGTGCCCTCGAGCTTGGCGCCGGCGGGCGTCGAGACGAACACGAAATCGATCGGTACGTCCTTGGTGACGCCGTGCAGGGTCAGTGCGCCGGCGGCGCTGTACCCGGCCGGCGTTTTCGTCAGGCTATGGGTTACGTAGCGAGCCGCCGGAAAATGCGCGACATCGAATATGTCCGGTCCGCGCATGGTCGAGTCGCGGTCCGCGTCCATGGTATCGAGCGAGTTCAAGTCGATCTGGACGTCGAAATGCGAGGCCGCCAATGCGTCCGGCGCAAAATCGACGGCGGCGGTGAATTTGTGAAACGTGCCTTTGAACTCGGCGCCGGCCTGGACGCCGATGAAGTCCAAACGGCTCGCAGGCGGCACCGCGGTGTAGCTCTGCACCGGGCCGTCGGCGCGCACGGCGGCCGCCGACGCCATGCAAAGCATCGCAACGAATTTCGCGGCCGGTTTCATCGCGAGCGTCTCTCCGATTTGGCGTACGGCAACATGCGCAACAACACCTCGTCCTTGTCCCAGAAATGATGCTTGAGTGCGGCGAGGATGTGCAATATGGCGATTGCCAGCAATACGTCGCTGAGAAAATCGTGCGTCGTCTTCAGCGCGTTGAATGCCGTTTCGTTCTTTGCGATGAGATCGGGCCACGTGAACAAGCCGAACCAGCTCACCGAATAATTCTTGGCGGACGACATCAGCCACCCGGTGACCGGCATGGCGAACAGCAGCACGTAGAATGCGATGTGCGTCGCGCGCGCCAGCTTGCGCTCGAGGCGCGTCATGCCCGCGGGCAATGCCGGCGGCGGATTCGCCCAGCGCCAAACGACGCGTACCACGGCAAGCATGAGCACCGTCATGCCGAAGCTCTTGTGCCGAGCGAACAGAGCCAGCTTGTGCGCACCGAGGGGCAGGTCGATTGCCGTCCAGGCCAACGCGAATTGCGTGACGATCAGCGCGGCGATCAGCCAGTGAAGTAACTGGGCCACCGGCGTAAATCGCGTCCGGGGTTCTTGAGTTGGCATCGAGACGCTCCAAGAGCAGACTGCACGTTGGCTAGTCTAGCAAGACGCGGGAATCGCATGACGTCCAAAGCCCACGCATTGGCCTGCGCAGCGGCGCTGCTCGCCGCCTGCGGGGCGCCCGGAACTCGGCAAACGCACGAGGGCGGCGCCCTCGCTCCCGTGCCCACGGCGTCTCCGGCCGGCGCCGCCGCATACCGCATCGATTCCGCGCGCTCCGAACTGCGCGTGTTGGTGTATCGGGCCGGTCCCATGGCGCGGTTGGGCCATAACCACGTGATCGTCAACCGGGCCCTCAGCGGCTGGGTCGATGCGGCGGGCACGGCCGCCGCGCAAGCGCTGTCCCTGCAAGTGCCGGTGGCCGAGTTCATCGTCGACGATCCGCAGGCTCGGGAAGCCGAGGGGACGGACTTTTCCCAGGACGTCACGGACGATGCGCGAGCCGGCACACGGCGCAACATGCTGAGCGCGGCTCTGTTGGATGCGGACCGATTTCCGGCAATTACGCTGCGCAGCGTGGCGGTCACGCCGGCCGCGCAAGTCCCGGGGGCAGACGGCCACGCGCGCACGTGGGTGGCGACGCTGGCCGTTCAAGTGGCGGGCCACGCGAGCAAGCTCACGGTACCGTTCACGTTGGAGAGCGCTGCGGACAGCATGTCGGCGTCGGGCACCGTGGTGCTGCGCCAGTCCGATCTGGGTCTGATCCCGATCAGCGTGATGTTGGGTGCGCTTCAGGTTCAGGACGAACTCACCGTCGAATTCAAGCTGGTGGCGACGAAAAGTTAGCCGTCCCCGGCGGCATGGACGAGCAGGGCGGTCCCTTCGGGCGCCAGCAGCACCGCGGCGGGCACATGCTTGAGAGGCGCCGGCACGCGCCCGGTCGGCGTAATGCCCATCGCCGCGAGCTTGCGCATGGCGCCGTCGAAGTCGTCGACTTCGAAGACCAGCGTGGGCTCGCGCACGTGGGCGGGCTCGTACAGTCCGATGTCGATGGTATCGCTGGTGCACGACACGTGCGGCAGCAGGGCAGCCGGCTCGTCCACGCCCACGAATCCGAACAGTTCCCAATGATCCTTGGCGCTGGCGCGGTGGGGCGCCGGCAGCGCGATCTCGAGGAAATATCCACAGAGCGATGTGTCGGCGGCGCGGCGCTCGACCGGCGAAAAGGTCCGGGCCTCGACCAGGCGAATCATCTGGCCCGACGGATCGAGCCAGCCGATTTCATTGAACACGTCGCTTGCAAGGCGCCGGAATTCGAACTTAAGCCCCAACCGCTCCAAGCCGTCCAGGTGGCGCAGCAAATCGGGCTTCACGAACGTGGTGGACGGCTCGAACGAGGAATGCTCATGGAGTCCCACGCATATCCGTCCGTCGGTCAGAACCGCGTAGGGATGACTCCAGGCCTCGCCGACCCCGGCCTCGGAAAATCCCAGCCTGCGGTAAAAGTCGAGCGAGGCCCGAATATCGGCCGTGACGATCGACAATTCGAGGAATCGACCGAGCACGTGAGGCTCCCGCTCCTCGGGTCAACTCACTCCGCCCACGCAGATATACTTCAATTCGGTGTAATCCAAAATCCCGTATTTCGAGCCTTCGCGGCCGATACCGGATTCCTTCACGCCACCGAAAGGCGCGACCTCGGTGGAGATGATCCCCGTGTTCAAACCCACGATGCCGTATTCGATGGCCTCGGATACGCGCCAGCTGCGCGCCAAATCCCGCGTGTACACGTATGCCGCAAGGCCGAATTCCGTGGCGTTGGCCATGGCGACGGCTTCACGACGGGTCCGAACGTCTCTTCACGGGCAATCAGCATCCGCGAGGTCACTCCGGTGAGGATCGTAGGCTCGAAAAACGTGCCGCCCAGCGCGTGCCGTTTGCCGCCGAACGCCACGTGCGCGCCTTTACCCACAGCGTCCGCGATATGCTCCTCGACCTTGGTGACGGCCTTGGCGTCGATCAGCGGCCCTTGATCGGTTGCGCCCGCAAGTCCGTCGCCGACGCGCAGCTTGGCGACGGCTTCGGCGAGTTTCTTGGAAAACTCCTCGTACACCCCGGCCTGGACCAGCAGTCTGTTCGCACAGACGCAAGTCTGGCCCGTGTTGCGGTACTTGCTGGCGATGGCTCCCTGAACGGCAGCATCCAGATCCGCGTCGTCGAATACGATGAAAGGCGCGTTGCCGCCGAGTTCCAGCGACAGCTTCTTGACGGTGCCGGCGCACTGCGCCATCAACTTCTTGCCGACCTCGGTCGAGCCGGTGAACGTGAGTTTGCGCACCTGCGGATTGCTGGTCATCTCGCCGCCGATGGCCGCCGAAGATCCCGTGATGATGTTGAAGACGCCCTTCGGCACACCGGCCCGATCGGCGAGTTCCGCGAGGGCCAACGCCGAGTACGGGGTCTGAGTGGCCGGTTTGCACACCATGGTGCACCCGGCGGCGAGCGCGGGCCCCGCCTTGCGGGTGATCATCGCGGCGGGGAAGTTCCAGGGCGTGATGGCCGCCACCACCCCCACCGGCTGGCGCAGTACCATGATCCGCTTATCCGCTTGATGCCCGGGAATGATGTCGCCGTAGAGCCGCTTTCCCTCCTCCGCGAACCATTCGATGAACGAGGCGGCGTACGCGATTTCGCCCTTCGATTCGGCCAGCGGCTTGCCCTGTTCGGCGGTCATCAGGATTGCAAGGTCCTCCTGATTGGCGAGCATGAGATCGAACCAGCGGCGCATGACGGTAGCTCGATCCTTGGCCGTGCGAGCCGCCCATGCCGGAAGCGCCGCCGCGGCTGCGGCGATCGCCCGGCGCGTCTCCTGCGCCCCCATGTTGGGGATTACACCCAATTGTGCGGCCGTGGCGGGGTTGTGCACCGGCAGGGTCCCGCCGCTGTCAGCGCCGACCCAGTCGCCGTCGATGAAGCCGAAGTCGCGAAACAAGCGTGGATCTTTGAGGTTCATGATGTGCTCCCTGTCGTCAACCGGCCGCCATACGCCACGGCACGGATGTGGCTGTTCACTCCGAAAATTTCCTGGATTACGACGAGACCGCCCCGCGGTTTGCCGGCAGGTTCGGCAATGTACACGGAGAGGCGATGGCCGTCCGACGCCGTCAGGGCAATGGTGTGTCCCATGCGCCTCAACGCTCCAGTATCGCCGACACGCCCATGCCGCCGGCCGTGCACACGCTAATCAGGCCGCGCTTCGCTTTGCTGTCATCCAGTATCTTGGCGAGCGTGGCGAGGATGCGCGTGCCGGTCGCGGCAAACGGATGACCGATCGCGATGCTGCCGCCTTTGACGTTCAGTCGCGACCTGTCCACGGAACCCAGAGCGCCGGAGAGCCCGAGCTTGTCGCGGCAGAACGCGGGGTCCGTCCAAGCCTTGAGCGTACACAGCACCTGCCCCGCAAAGGCTTCGTGAATTTCGTAGAAATCGAAATCCTGGAGCGCCAATTTGGCGTCGCTCAGCATCCGCGGTACTGCGTAGGCGGGCGCCATGAGCAGGCCTTCTTTCTTGTCGATGAAATCGACGGCCGCGACCTTCCCATAGGTGAGATAGGCCAGCACCGGCAGGTCGCGATCGCGCGCCCACGCTTCGCTCGCCATGAGCACCGCGGACGCTCCATCGGTCATGGGCGTCGAATTTCCGGCGGTCAGGCTGCCGTGGGCGGAGACGTCGAATGCCGGCCGCAGTTTGGCGAGCTTGTCGAGGCTCGAGTCGCTGCGAATATTGTTGTCCTGGCTGAGTCCGAGGTATTCGCGCACCAGGTCCGCGTAAAAGCCCGCCGCGTAAGCGGCGGCGGCCTTTTGGTGGCTCTCCCAGGCCAGCTGGTCCTGATCCTCGCGGCTGATACCCCAGGTCTTCACCATGAGCTCGGCGCTCTCGCCCATCGACAGCCCGGTGCGCGGTTCGGCGACGCCGGGAAGCACCGGCCGCAGATGCCGCATGCGCAGCCCCATCCAGGGCCTCATCCTCTGCCATCCGGTCTTGGCGCGAAAACTCTTCAACAACAGCTGTTGATAGCTCTTCGGGAAGACGACGGGCGGGTCGCTCACCGTGTCGACGCCGCCCGCCATGGCGGATTCGATCTGCCCGAGCGCTATCTTGTTGCCGAGCAGAATGGCCGCTTCCAGACTCGTTCCGCAGGCGCGCTGCACATCGAGCCCGGGCGTTTCCGCCGCGAGGCCGGATCCCAGCACGGATTCGCGGGTCAAGTTCCATTGGCTCGCATGCTTCATGACCGCGCCCGCGGCGACTTCGTCGAGGCGCTGGCCTTGCAGGCCATACCGCTCCACCACGCCGCGCATGGCGGCGGTCAGCAAGTCTTGATTGCCCACTTGCGCATAGACGCCGTTGCCGCGTGCGAAAGGAATGCGTACGCCGCCTACGATGGCGACGCGCCGCGCGGTTTTTCCGACCAACATAGAAATTCCCTCGTGATTGTCCCGGCCGCTCCGGCCTCAAGCTGCGAATTATGAACCTACCAGCCGGCCTATAATCGCATCATGATTCGTTTTTCTCATATAGCGTTGCTCGGATTGTCCGCCTCGGCCCTCATGGCCTGCGGCGCGCCGCCGCCGCCGGCGCCGTCGGGGGCGGCCAATCCCGGTTCGCACGCCCAGCATCTGAGGCAGCTCGTCGAAGCGTACTGGGCCGAAACTGCCGGGCTGATGCCCTGGTATTCCTGGGGCGGCATCGATCTCGAGTTCGGGGCCACCGCCGGGGGCGACATCGCACCGCAGTCGCTGGCGGACTCTTTGGCCCTCGAACGGCACTATCTCGACGAGGTCTCCGCGGTGCCGCGGGCCTCCCTCGACGCCGCATCCCAATTGACCTACGACATGTTTCGGCGAGAGCGTTTGTCGGCGATCGAAGGCTATACCTATCCGTTCGAACTCCTGCCGGTCAATCCATACTCGGGGATGCCTCAGCAGTTCGCCGAGATGGCGCCGGCGGCGGAGCGCCTCGCGCTATCGAGCGGCAAGGAATTCGGCAATTGGCAGGCCAGAACGGGGAGTTTCGCGGCCTGGATGCATCAAGCCATCCAGAACATGCGCAGCGGCATGCGGCGCGGTTACACCTTGCCGCGGCCTTTGGTCGAGAGGATTTTGCCGCAGCTCGCCGCGTTGGGCGAAGACACCCCGTCAAACGTGTTCTACCAGGCGATGCGCTCCGAGGCCGGGACCGCCGCCGAGGCGACCCGCTTGACCGCCGCGATGACCGCGGTCATCAGCGATGAAATCACGCCATCGTACCGCGCGTTGCACGATTTCCTGCTGCACGAATACCTGCCGCGTGCCAGGACCAGCATTGCCCTGTCGGCCCTGCCGCTCGGCGACGCCTGGTATGCGTATCTCGCGAAGCGAACCACGGGCGGTGCGCTGACGGTGACCCAGCTGCATGCTCTCGGCATGACCGAAGTCGAACGCCTGCATCAACGGGTCCAGGCGTTGCTCGCCGAGGCATCCTTCGCCGGCGGCGCGCAGAGCTTCGCCCTGCACGTGCAGCACGATCCAGGGTATTCCTACAATACCGCCGCCCAACTGTCGAGCGCCTACCAAGATCTCAAGGGTCGGGTTGCGGCCGCCGCGCCGGCATTGTTCGCGTCTTTTCCGCGCGCCGATTTCGGCATCCGCAGCGTCGAGGCGTATCGCGAGCCGGTCATGCCGCCGTTGTCGTACAAGCCGCGCGCGCCGAACGGAATCGCCGCCGCCGTGCTCTACGTCAACACCGCGCGGCTCGAGACCCGGCCTGCCACGGACATCGCCCCGCAGTTTCTGCGCGAGGCGGTGCCCGGACATCATTATCAGATGGAAATTCAACACGAGCGCGCCGATCTGCCCAGGTTCAGGCGCTTCAACGCCGCGCCTGCCTTCGTCGAGGGCTGGGGGCTGTATGCCGCCACGCTCGGCGAGGAGCTCGGGCTTTACCACGATGCGGAAGCCAAGTTCGGTTCCTTGCTCGCCCAAACCACGTGCGCCGCGGGATTGGTGATCGATACCGGTGTGCATGCGCAAGGCTGGACCCGCCAGCAGGCGCTCGACTATCTGCACGCGCAGGTGCCCATCGACGACGCGGCTGCCGGCAACACGGTCGACCGGGCCATTGCGCTGCCCGCCGAAGCGCTTGCCTGTACCGTCGGCTTTCTCAAGATCCAGGGGTTGCGGACAGTGGCGCAGCAGACGCTGGGCTCCCGTTTCGACCTGCGCGCGTTTCACGCGGAGGTGGTGCGGGATGGGGCGATGCCGCTCGACCTGCTGGAGGCGAAGATCAAAGCATGGATGGACCGGGGTGCGGCGCGCGACGCGCGGGCCGATGCGCCCGGCGTAGCTCCGGCGGCCAAAATAGACTAGCCTGCGCTACGACGGGCGGTGACCCTAGCCCATGTTCCTAGCGCAACGAGAGTCGAGGACGGCATGGTGTGGCGAGGCATGCAAATCACTGCTTGGATGCTCATGGCGGGGCTGGTGGGCTGCCAGCGCGGGCACGAGCACGCGACCGAGACCGAGACCGAGGCGCCGCCGCTGCGCGTCAAACAGGTGTTCCATCTGAACGCCTACGAGAAGGACTTCGGTTTTTCCCAGGCCGTGTTGATCGACAAGACGCTGTATGTATCGGGGTCGGTGGCCGCCGATCAAAATGGACGCCTGGTAGCGCCCGGGGACATGGCGGGCCAGATGCGCGCGGCGTACACGAATATACGGAGCACGCTCGCCGCCAACGGCGCCGAATTTGATGAAGTCGTCAAGGAGACCATCTTCACGACCGATATGGATGCGCTGCTGAAGGCGTCGGATGTCCGCTTCGAGTACTACGGCAAGGAGCGTTTGCCCGCGACCTCCTGGGTGCAGGTGCAGCGGCTGGTGGACCCGGGCTTCCTGGTGCAGATCGAGGTGATCGCGGAGCTGCCTTGACGCGCGCCGCGCCCGAGGCCCGGGCGGCGCGGGATCACCTTTAGGGAAAGTCCTGCTTGAGTTCAAGTATCCTAACCGAGCGCTGGGTTGCGCTCTCCTGGGGTTGCGGTGTTGCGTAACGTGGTCGACAAGAAATTCGAGCGCCGGCTGGCCGGGCTCGTCAATTCCGGCGAACGGGCCGTATTGCGCGGGGGCCGCAAGGGCGTCGAGAAGGAATCCCTGCGTGTCTCGCCGTCGGGCGAGATCGTGCAGACGCGGCATCCCAATGCGCTGGGCGCACCGCTCACCAACGAGCACATCACCACCGATTTTTCCGAATCGCTGATCGAGCTGGTAACCCCGCCGTTCCTCGAGAGTTGGGAGCTTCTGCAATATCTTTGCGATATTCACCAGTTCGTCTACCGACATCTGAACGACGAGCTGTTGTGGGCGACGAGCATGCCGGGCGCGATCCGCGGCGATGCGGACATTCCCCTGGCGCAATTCGGCAGCTCGAATGTCGGGCGGATGAAGACCGTTTACCGCCATGGTCTTGGCATGCGCTATGGACGAATCATGCAGGCGATCTCCGGGGTGCATTTCAATTATTCGTTCTCGCCGGATTTGTGGGAAGCTCTGTCCCACATCAACGAATCCAAGCAAGCGCCGCAGGATTTCATTTCCGACCAGTACTTTGGGGTGTTGCGCAATTATCGGCGCTTCGGTTGGCTGGTGCTGTACCTGTTCGGCACCTCGCCGGCGGTGTCGAAGAGCTTCTTCGCGGGCCGCGAAAGCGACTTGCCGTCCTTGGATCGCGACACCCTGTACGAGCCTTACGGCACGTCGCTGCGCATGAGCGACATCGGCTACCGCAACAAGAATCAAGCGACGGTGAGCGTGTCGGTCAACAGCCTGGACGATTATGTCAGGGACCTCTCCCGCGCCATCTCCACCCCCTTTGCGCCGTATGAAAAGCTCGGCGTCAAGGTCGATGGCGAGTACCTACAGCTCAACGCCAACATATTGCAGATCGAGAACGAGTATTACAGCTACATCAGACCGAAACGCGTTGCGCGATCCGGCGAGAGGCCGACGAAGGCGCTGCAGCGAGCGGGCGTGGAATACGTCGAGGTGCGCGCTCTGGACGTGAGCGCGTTCGATCCGGTCGGCGTCAATCAGAACAAGCTGCGCTTTCTCGAGGCGTTCCTGGCGCTGTGCGTGCTGCGCGAAAGCGAACCGATCGGCCGCAGTGAACAGGAAGCGCTCGACGCGAATCATCTCAAGGTGGCGCGTCGCGGGCGCGAACCCGGGTTGACGCTGAACCGCGAGGGCCGCGGTTTCCCGATGAAGGACTGGGCCTGCGAACTGCTCGACTCGATGCAGGGGTTGTGCGAGATGCTGGACCACGGCGAGTCCGCCCGCCCGTACGCCGCGGCCTTGGAACAGCAGCGCGCGAAGCTCGACGACGTCGAACGCACGCCCTCGGCACGCCTGCTCGCCGACATGCGCCAGAGCGGAGAGACGTTCTTCGAACTCGCGCAGCGCATGTCGAAGCTGCACAAGGATTATTTTCTCGGGCTGTATCCGCCGAACGAGCGTCGGCTGGCGGAATTCGCGGCGGAGGCTCAAGAATCGCACCAGACGCAGGCCCGGATCGAGGCGACGGACAAGGTGGATTTCGACACCTATCTCACTGATTATCTTGCTGATTAAAATATTGTGCAACGCACCATACGGGTCGCCGCGCAATGACCCACATAATCAATATGCGGATCGCATCCGGTTTTTCCCCGGAACGTGTGCCGCAGGTCGTTGAGCGGCCATGAGATGGTGAGTACGGTGCAGAAGATGTTCATCGCCAATCGCTTCCCCGTCGAGGATTTGCCGGATTTGCCGCACTCGAGGCAACTGCGGTCCGGCATCCCGTGGCTGACGTTCGACGCCGAACTCGAAGCGGAATTTCGTCAGGCGAATCTCGACGAAAATCTGCTCCACATCCGGGTGAACCTGTGTCTCGCGATCACGATTACCTTGGCGTTCTCGGCGGTCGAAGCGATGCTGCTCGGCAGCGGGCTGAACCGGATCCCGAGCATTATCCATATCGGCGTCATCGTCCCGCTGTTGCTGGGGGCTCTCGCGGCGAGCTTCTCGAGGCGCCGCCAGCGCATCTATCCGCCGTTCGCACTGGCGGCCGGAATCCTGCTCGGGTTGAGTGTGGTGGTCGTGCAACTCGTGGCATCGCTCGGCGGCGTGACCGTACTGTTTCCGTGCTTGATCTTGACCACCATATTCATCTATTTCATGGGCGGTCTCATCTTCTATCACGCGCTCGCGGCCAATGTTTTCGTCACGGTCGTCTATCTGGGCGCGGGCACGGCGCTGCAATTGCCCGGCCTCGAATTCGGATACGATGCCATCAGCATGGTCGCGATCAACATTTTCTGCGCATCCGTGGTTTACATGCATGAAAAGACCAGCCGCATGCGCTTTCTCGAGGCCGGATTGCTGCGCGAGATGGTGGCGCGCGACGGGCTCACCGGCATTCAAAATCGCCGCATGTTCGACCAGCACATTCAACGGGTCTGGCAGCAAGCGGTGCGCGAAGGCGAGCGCGTGGCGGTGCTGATCGTGGATATCGACTGCTTCAAGGACTACAACGATCGCTACGGTCACCAAGCGGGAGACGAGTGTTTGCGCGCAGTCGCGGTCACGTTGAGCCAGTGCGCCCGGCGCCCCATGGATTTCGTCGCCCGCTACGGCGGCGAGGAATTCGCGGTGGTGTTGTACGCCGCCAACCGTGAGTACACGGCCGAGGTGTTGACACGAATTCAACGGTCGATCGCGCAGCTCAACATTCCGCACGAAGCGTCGCGCGTGGCGAACCGGCTGACGGTGAGCATCGGCGCGGCATTCGTTCTGCCCGGCGCGAACCGCACGCATGACGGGCTGGTTCAACTTGCGGATGAGGCGCTATACAGCGCAAAGGAACAGGGCCGCAATCGCGTAGTGGTGATGGAGGCCGAGTATCAATCGCTGCGCACGGGCCGGTTCGAAAAACGCCGCCTGCCGAAATCGGGCTGATCCTTAAGCCCGGGGATGCGCGTCGCGTCAGCCGGCGCGGTAGATGTGTACTTCGGGTTCTCCGCCAGCCGTGCGGCAAGCACGGAACATTCCCTCCGAATTGAACTCCATCGAGATCGCGCCCTCACGATCGATCGCTACGACGCCGCCTTCGCCCCGCAGCGCGGGTAATTCGCCGAGGACCACCTCGCGCACTGCCGTCGCGAGATCGCGCTGCCCGTAACGCATGCGGGCGCAGATGTCGTGAGCCACGGCGGCGCGGATGAATGTCTCGCCGTGGCCGGTGGCCGACACGGCGCATGAGCGGTCGTCGGCGTAGGTTCCCGCCCCGATGATGGGCGAGTCCCCGATGCGGTTGTAGCGCTTGCCCGTCATTCCCCCGGTCGACGTGCCGGCCGCCAGCGCACCGGAGGCATCGAGCGCCACGGCGCCCACCGTGCCGACGTGCGAGATGGTCAACGCCGAAAGGCTGGAGTCGCCGCCGCGAATGCGCTCGAGCTGTTGCCAGCGCGCGAGCGTGTAAAAATAGCCGCGCGGCACCAGTTCGAAGCCGTGATCCAATGCGAACTCTTCGGCTCCGGCACCATTGAGCAGCACGTAGTCGGAACGCTCCATGACGGCGCGCGCCAGCGAGATGGGATTCTTGACATGCGTCAAGCCGCAAACCGCGCCCGCCCGGAGCGTCCTGCCATCCATGATCGAGGCGTCGAGCTCGTTGTGGCCGTCGAGCGTGAACACGGAGCCGCGCCCGGCGTTGAACAACGGGTCGTTCTCGAGCAGCACGATGGCGCTGGTCACCGCATCGAGGCTCGTCCCGCCGCCCTCGAGCACGGCGTAGCCGGCGGCCAAAGCCTGAGCGAGGCCCGATCGATAGGCCGCCTCTTGGTCCGCGCTCATTTCCGAACGGGGCAGCGTACCCGCGCCGCCATGCAATGCTAGGCCGAACATGTGCCGAATCGTTCCTCCGCTGGCTAGTCTAACAGTCGATTTCGACGGCGAGGGCGCACCGGCCCATCCCTCTCACCCCGGGCGATGTCCGGCAGCACGAACGCAATTTTCGGCATCAGACGGCACCGGACGGCACCAGACCGCATCGGACCGCACTAGACGGCACCAGACCGCATCAGACCGCATCTTTCAGCGCTACCAGGGGATTCGCGAGCCTGTCGATGTCCGGCCGGGCGCGCTCGGCAATAAGTTTGCGGGCCGCCATGTAGTCCTTCGAATGATTGATGGCCTCGACGGCGAGCAGCTCGCCGCCCCTTAGGTAGCAGACGGTGAAGCTGCGCGTGGCCGGATCGCCGCGCGTTACCTGCTGATCATGGCCTTGAGACAGGCCGACGATCAGCAGTTTATTGTCATATTGGTCCGACCAGAACCAGGGCACGCGATCATGGACGGTCGGCCGCTCGAGCATGTTCAAAGCGGCCGTTTTCGCTTGCTCGAAGGCGTTGTCGACCGATTCCAGGCGGACTCGCAGGTCGAATCGAGGCGACGGGTGGTAGGTGCAATCACCGGCGGCGTAGATGGCCGGATCGCTGGTGCGGCAATATTCGTCGACGACGATGCCATTCTCGCAGGCAAGACCTGCATCGGCGGCGAGCTGCATGTTGGCGATCGCGCCGACGCCGACGACGAGCACATCCGCTTCATAGGCGCTGCCATCGGCGCAAACGACTCTTTCGGCCCGGGTGTTCCCGTCCAACCGGACGACGCGCGTGTTGCAGACTATTTTCACGCCCTGGGTCCGGTGCTCGTGCTCGAAATACTCGGACACGTTTGCCGCGACGACGCGGTTCATCACCCGGTCCGCCATCTCGAGCACGGTGACCGCGCAACCCATGTGGCGGGCGGTGGCGGCGGTTTCGAGTCCGATGTAGCCGCCGCCGATGATGACGGCGCGGGCCCCGGGTTTGAGGCCCGCTCGAATCCCCGGCACATCCACGATGGCGCGCAGATAGCGCACTCCGGGCAGGTCGGCCCCGGGACAGCTCAACTGTCGGGAGACCGCGCCGAGACAGAGGAGGAGGCGGTCGTAGATGATCTCCTCGCCGTTCGCCAATGCAACGCAGCGCGCGGCCGGGTCGAGGCGGGTGGCCCGCATACCGAGCTTGAGTTCGACATGGTGCTCGTCGTAAAAGGACTGATGCCGAAACGGCAGACGGTCCGCCGCCAACTCGCCGCACAGGAACTTCTTGGACAGCGGCGGCCGTTGGTACGGCAGGCAAGGTTCCTCGCTCACCAACACGAGGCGGCCCCCGAAACCTGCGCGCCGCAGGGTATCGACGGCCTGCGCGCCGGCCTGGCCACCGCCTACGATGAGGATGGTGCTGAACATGAGGCTTCCTTGAGTCGCGGTGGTGCATCTTAGCAGGGCCCAAGCCTGGAGCCTGTCCGAGCAATCTGCGTGAGCCGCGTTGGCAGTGGCCCCCAGCGTTCAGGGCGCCCTGCCGCCGCGAGTCGCGCACATGTAGTTGCGGGTTGCGTAGTAGAATGATAATGGGATGGCCACGACAGCCAACGTTGCGCGGAGTTCTCGAATGAAATTGATCACTGCCATTATCAAGCCCTTCAAACTGGATGACGTCCGCGCCGCGCTCTCCGAAATCGGGGTGTCGGGGATGACGGTGACCGAGGTCAAGGGCTTCGGCCGCCAACGCGGCCACACGGAGCTGTATCGCGGGGCCGAATACGTCGTCGATTTCGTGCCGAAGACGCGCATCGAAGTGGCGGTCAAGAATGAGTTGGTCGAACAGGTGATGGAAGCCATCGTCGGCGCGTCCAAGACCGGCAAGGTCGGCGACGGGAAGATTTTCGTCACCGACATCCTGCGCGTGCTGCGTATCCGCACCGGCGAGAGCGATAACGCGGCGCTGTAGCGGCCGGGAAGCGCGCACCTTCACGTCTGCACCGCCGAAATTCAGATTCAGCGATTGTTAGGCGGTTTAAGCGACGAACTCAAACGGGGTTGAGCCGAAGTAAGTGCCATTACCCTTAATCGGGCGAGGCGTTCTTGCGTTCGTTCGCCGCCTTGCGCCGCCGCGACAGCAGCAGCAGAAATCCGACGCACACCGCGAAATTCAACACCCACCACCAGAGCTGACGGGCGCTGTTCTTCTCGTCGGGCGGGGATGCGCGCTCGGCGACCATCAGCTGCCCGGTAAGATCCTGCCTTGCGGGTCCCTGGCTCACCTGGAACACCAGCGAGGCGGCGCCCGGGACCGCCAAATCCGGCGTCTGCACCGAGTAGCCGCCGTCCACCTCGGCAACCGCCGGATGCACGACGCCGCGCAACAAAACCTTCAACACCGCGTCGCGTACCGGCGCGTTGTCCACCAACCGGCTGAGATGGATCGACATCCGGTCGCCGTGAACGATGCCCACCGCCAGCAGGTCGGCCGAGCGAGCCTCGATGCGCGGCGCCGCCGGTTGATCCGCCGCGGGCGCCGGCAATGCCCAAAGCAGGGCCAGGGCGGCGGCGCACACCGGGGCAATCGGCTTCGTCAAAGCATCCAGCCCCAGATGCCCAGCGCCGTGCCCGCGATGCTGGAGATCAGCCCCAGGGCCGGGAAGAAGCTCTTGCGCGCCAGGAAGTACAAGGAGCACAGCACCAACCCGAGTTCGAGCAAGCCTTCGCCGATGTCGAAGCGCAGGGCGCGGCGTTCCTCGACCTTCTGTTCGGCGTCCTTGGCCTGCGCCTCCTTCATGATGTCCTTGGCTTCGTCCGAATATTTGTCGCGCGCGGCCTGCAACCTATGAAGGTCCGGCTCCGCCCTGGCCTGATCGGGCGCCAGGTTTCGCAGCAGAGTCAGCGCGACGTCGCTGGTATTCTCGCGAATTTTTTTCGCCTGGTAGAAGGCCCACTGATCGTTCGATTCGGTGCGATGGATGACCGCCTCGGTATGCGCACGATGCGATGCGATGGTCACCACCGACAGCAGGATGCCCACCACGCCGACGAGGATTCCGACGCGCCGCGTATCCGGATCCGCCGCGTGCTCGGGTTTGACTTCGATTTCGGTCATCGTTCAAGCCTATTTGACCAGGTGCAGCCGCGGATTCGCGCGGGAGATGCCCAACACGCCGCTGCGGACCACTTCCACGATGTCGCCGAAAGCTCCGGCGTTGGCGATGTATTCCGTGATTTCGGCTTCCGTGCCGGTGAGCTCCACGATGAAACTCGACGGCTTGGGCGACAACAACTTGCCGCCGACCCGGCGCGTCAGCGTGTTGATCGCGTCGACGTGATCCGCCGCGACGTGCAGCTTGATGAGCAGCAGTTCGCGCGCGAGGTGATCGCCGCTGGTCATGTCCTCGACCGCCACCACGTCCACCAGTTTCAGCAGCTGCGCGTTGATCTGCGCGATGACCTGATCGGAGCCCGTGGTGACCAACGTGATGCGCGACACGGTGGGGTCGTTGGTGGGCGCTACCGAGAGAGATTCGATGTTGTAGCCGCGCGAGGAAATCAGGCCGGTGACGCGCGTCAGCGCGCCGGCCTCGTTTTGCAGAAGAACCGCTATGATGTGTCGCATACCCGGGAGGATACGGGAGGGCGGCACTTGGGCGCCAGGGCGAGAACTGCTAGGCTTCCGGGGTGAAAGACCGCTACGACATGCTGAATCAAGGGACGCACCCGCTGGCCGGCGCCAGCATGACGGGCGCCGATATGCTGGTCCAGGTCCTGGCGGACGAGGGCGTTGACACGATTTTCGGCTACAGCGGCGGCGCGATTCTGCCGATTTACGATGCGGTGTTCCGCTTCAACCAGGAACATGATTCCGCGATGCCGTTGATCGTCCCGGCCAACGAGCAGGGAGCCGGCTTCATGGCCGCGGGCTTTGCACGCGCCAGCGGCCGGGTTGGCGTCGCCCTGGTGACGTCCGGGCCCGGCGCCACCAATACGGTGACCCCGGTGCGCGACAGCATGGCCGATTCGGTCCCCATCGTGGTGATTTGCGGGCAGGTGCCGACCACGGCGATCGGCACGGATGCATTTCAGGAAGCGCCCGTCCCGAGCATCATGGGGGCGGTGGCCAAGCATGTGTTCCTGATAACGGATCCCACCAAATTGGAGGCGACCGTGCGCACCGCCTTCGAAATCGCGCGTACCGGCCGCCCCGGTCCCGTGGTGCTCGATGTCCCGAAGGACGTGCAGAATTGGAAGGGCGTATTTCATGGCTCCGGCCGCCTGCCGATTCCGGGCTACCGGCAACGCATGAATCGGCTCGAAGCGAGCAAGCTGCCCGAGGCGGCCTGCGCCGATTTTTTTGGCGCGCTGCGTGCGGCCAAGCGCCCGCTCGTGTACGCCGGCGGCGGCGTCGTCAACGGCAGCGCCTCGCAGGCATTGCGCGAATTCGTGAACGCTTTGCAAATTCCCGTGGTGACGACCCTGATGGGGATCGGTTCGGTAAATACCCAGGAAACGCTGTCGATGAGGATGCTGGGAATGCACGGCGCCGCCTTCGCCAACTATGCGGTGGACGATTGCGATTTCCTGGTGGCGCTGGGTGCGCGGTTCGACGATCGCGTGGCGGGCAACCCCGGACGATTTGCGTCGAGGGCCAAATACATCGCGCATTTCGATATCGACGCGTCGGAGATCAACAAGGTCAAACACGTCGACTGGAGTCACGTGGGTCTGATGCCGGACGCATTGCAGACCTTGTCCGAGTACGGAAAGCGCATCGGCTTCACCGGCGATTGGTCCGACTGGCGGCGTCACTGCCTCGAGCTGCGGTCGACCTATCGCATGAACTACGATCGGAACAGTCCGATCATCCAGCCCTACTACGTCATCGAAGAGATCAACCGGCTGACCCGGGGCGAGGCCATCATCGCCACCGGCGTCGGCCAACACCAAATGTGGGCAGCGCAATATTTCGATTTCTGCAGCCCACGGTTGTGGCTGACGTCGGGCAGCATGGGAACCATGGGATTCGGCCTGCCGGCGGCGATCGGTGCGCAGTTCGCGCAGCGTAACCGTTTGGTGATCGATGTCGACGGCGACGCCAGCATCCGCATGAATATCGGCGAAATGGAGACCGTCACCACCTATGACCTGCCCATCAAGGTGGTGGTGCTCAACAACTGCGGCGACGGCATGGTCAAGCAGTGGCAGAAGCTGTTTCACAAGGGCCGCCTGAGCGGCAGCGACAAGAGCTTGCACACCAAGGATTTCGTCGGTGCCGCGCTGGCCGACGGTTTCAAGTACGCGGTGCGGCTCGACAAGAAGTCCGATGTGCCGCGGGTGGTCGAGGAATTCATCGGCTTCCGGGGCCCGGCGTTCCTCGAGGTGATGATCGATCAGGACGCCGGCGTGTATCCGATGGTGGGTCCCGGCCAGGCGTACGAGGACATGATCACGGGCGACCACATCCCGTCGCGCACCAAGGTCGAAGTCAAGACGCCCGACGCCTCCGAAATGTTCTGATTTAGGCGCGTAGCGCCGAGTAATCTACGGGGTCGGGGCGACCCCGTCCGGTAGCGCTGCGCGAGCGCGAAATCGCTGCATCTGGCGGCCCTGCCTACCAGACGCCGGTGTTCGGCATGCTGGTCCAGGGTTCGGCGGGCTTGAGCGCTTCCCCGCGCTGCAGCAGTTCGATGGATATCCGGTCCGGCGATCGCACGAATGCCATGCGCCCGTCGCGCGGCGGCCGATTGATGGTCACGCCGTGGTCCATGAGGCGCCTGCAGGTCGCGTAGATGTCGTCGACGGCGTACGCGAGGTGTCCGAAATTGCGGCCGCCGTCGTAGGCCTCGGGGTCCCAGTTATGAGTCAGTTCGACCTGTGCGTGCTCGTCCCCGGGTGCTGCCAGAAATACCAGCGTGTAGCGGCCCTGGCTGTAGTCTCGCCGCGATAGTTCGGTCAGCCCCAGCGCGTCCCGGTAGAAGCGCAGGGATTGATCGATGTCGGTGACGCGAACCATGGTGTGCAGATATTTCATCGTGAGGAACCCCTGCCGGAAGGCGCAAATTTGGCGCAAGCCGGCCATAAAAGCAAACCGGCGAGGCCGATCGTGGGGCGGGTCCCGCCGGTCCCCTGGCCGCCTGTCGGTGGTTGCGCGCGCGCCTTGGTGTTGCGCTCAGGTCACAAATCGCCAGGAACTTTGATGGCCTGCAACAAAACTCGAAAATACATCGTTAACTATTGGATTTTTCTATGTTAAGTGGTATTGTTACACTCAAATGAGGGGCGGCGTCTGCTTTTGCCGTTACTTAGGCGCAACAACTGATAGAAGGCAGAACGCTAGGCACCTATTGTGCGGCGTATCTTCCAATGACGGACGTGTCGGGTTCTTACCTTGCACCTGTTCCACTCGAATTCCCCGGCCCGTCCGGGGATTCTTTTGTTGGCCCTCCGTTTGAGCGGACCCTGTCCCAGCGAGTGGCGTAAGCGCGTCGGTAGTTGAGGAGATCGCGGCCGCCCTCCGGGCCGGCGCCGCAGCGCTGGCTATCGCCAATTGGATGCGGTCACAATGCACCCGCGCACTGGCGCGTTCCTGTGGAATCGTGAGGTAGGCCGATGAGCGTGAGTGATGGTTTTACCGGTGCGATCGGTAATACTCCATTGATCCGACTGCGTCACTTGAGCGACCAGACCGGCTGCGAGATCTTGGGCAAGGCGGAATTCATGAATCCCGGCGGCTCCGTCAAGGATCGCGCCGCGAAGTGGATCGTGCTGGATGCGGAGTCCCGCGGCGTCCTGCATGCCGGCGGCACGGTGGTCGAGGGCACCGCGGGCAATACCGGCATCGGCCTTGCGCATGTCTGCAATGCGCGCGGCTACAAATGCGTCATCGTGATGCCCGACAACCAGGCGGCCGAGAAGTATCAGATCATCGAGGCCTTGGGCGCCGAGTTGCGCAAGGTGCCCGCGGTTCCCTACAGCAACCCGAATCAATATCAAAAGGTGGCGGGGCGGCTGGCGCAGGAACTGCCCGACGCGATCTGGGCGAACCAGTTCGACAACGTCGCGAATCGCAACGCGCACTTCGAGTCCACGGGTCCCGAGATCTGGCGCGACACCAACGGCACGGTCGACGCTTTTTGCGCCTCCACGGGTACCGGCGGCACGCTGGCCGGCGTGGCGGCTTTTTTGAAAGCAAAATCGCCGGCCATTCGCACCGTTCTGGTCGATCCGCCGGGAAGTTCCCTGTACCACTACATAACCGACGGCGAGCTCAAGTCCGATGGCGGCTCGTCGATCACCGAGGGCATCGGCACCGGGCGAGTGACCGCCAATCTACAAGGCGCTCCCATCGATGCGGCGATGCGGATCGCGGACGCGGAGACCATGCACTTCGTATACCGGTTGCTGCGTGAGGAAGGTCTGCTCCTCGGCAGCACCGCCGGCATCAATGTCGCCGCGGCCGTGCGAGTGGCGCAGCAATTGGGGCCGGGGCACACCATCGTGACGATTCTGTGCGACGGCGGCGCGAAGTATCAGTCTCGGTTATTCAATCGGGAATGGGTGCGGGAAAAGGGCTTCCTCGAGGCCATTGGTCCGGCGTCCGCGCGTCCGGCCTAGGCGGATTGCGACACCTCGGCATCGGTCCCCGAGCCGAACCAGGCGAGCTTCGATTGCAGGGCGACAACCTCGCCCACCACCAGCAACGCCGGCGATTCGAGTCCGGCGGGACCGGACGCATCGAGGATGGTGCCGAGGGTTGCGGCAACGACTCGCTGATGCGGCAGGGTGCCGTGGGCGATGATGGCGGCGGGCAGGGTTGCCGGCGCGCCATGCTCGAGCAGCTTGCGCACGATGTGATCGAGGCGAGCCAGGCCCATATAGAACACCGCGGTCGCACCGGGCGAGGCCAGCGCCCGCCAATCCGGTTGCCTGCCGTTCTTGTCGTCATGACCCGTCACGAAACTCACGCTATGGGCATAGTCACGGTGGGTGAGCGGAATGCCGGCATAGGCGGCGCAGCCCGCGGCGGCCGTGATGCCCGGCACCACGCAAAAATCGATTTGCGCCAGCGCCAGCGCCTCCAGCTCCTCGCCGCCGCGTCCAAAAACGAACGGATCGCCGCCTTTGAGCCGCACCACGCGTAGCCCACGGGTCGCGTGCTGGATGAGCAACCGATTGATTTCCGGTTGGGTGGTGCTCACCCCGCCGGCCGACTTGCCGACGCAGATCCGGGTGGCGTCGCGCCGCGCGAAGTCCAAGATGGCGTCGCTGACCAGGCGGTCGTAGAGAATCACGTCCGCATCCTGAAGCGCGCGCAGCGCCTTGATGGTGAGCAACTCGGGATCGCCGGGGCCGGCGCCCACCAGCGTCACGTCCCCGCGAGCCCGGGGCGCGGCGGAGGTTCGCGACAGCAATTGCTGCGCGATCCGAACCGCCCCTTGGCGGTCGCCGTCGATGAAGCGGTGCGCCGCGGGGCCATCGACAATCGCTTCAAAAAATCGCCGCCGCTCCTGCGTGTCGCGCAGCCGCTGCATGCTGGTTTTGCGCAGACCGCGCAGCCACAGGGCAAAATCACCCAGGCGCTTCGGGATGGTTGCCTCGAGCCGCTCGCGCAAGCGGCGCGCCAGCACCGGCGACGCGCCGCCGGTCGAAACCGCGATCAGCACCGGGTCGCGGTCAACGATGGCCGGGACGATGAAGCGCGACGCCTCCCGGTCGTCGACGACATTGACGGGAATGGCCCGGGCGTCGCTCAGCTTGGCGATCCAGCGGTTGACGGCGCGGCGCGACGTGGCGACGATGACCAGGCGCGCGCCGTCGAGGTCGCTCGGCATGAATTCCCGGGCCTCGATCTTCAGGCGGCCGGCGGCGCCGCGCTGCGCGAGTTCAGGCGCGATGTCGGGCGCCACCAGGGTGATCACGGCGCCGGTGCGCTCCAACAACAAGACCTTGCGCAAGGCCACATCGCCGCCGCCGACCACCAGGACGTTCTGCCCGTCGAGATCGAAGAAAACCGGAAAGTAACTCACGGCGCCCATCCTCGCACAGCGGCCCGCGCCGTGCAGCTAACGAGGTTCCTCAGTGTGAGGCGCTGCCGCCGAGGGCGGTAGCGACCCTGCGGCGCGGATGCAGGCCGCATTCGCGGGAATCCGCGCGTTCCCACCACCAGCGTCCGGAGCGTTCATCGTCGCCGGGCTGCACCGCGCGGGTGCACGGGGCGCAACCGATGCTCGGAAACCCGGTGTCGTGCAGCGTATTGTAAGGCAGGCGTTTTCTGCGAATGTAGTCCCAGATTTCGGTCTCGGACCAATCGAGCAGGGGACTGATCTTGTGCAGGCCGTATTCGCCATCCCATTCCACCGGCGCGGCGAGAGCACGGCTCGCCGATTGGCCCCGCCGGATCCCGGTCACCCAGGCGCCTCGACCGGCCACGGCGCGGCGGAACGGCTCGACTTTGCGGATGACGCAACAGCCGTGGCGCTGCTCGAGACCCTCGCGAAAGCCGTTGATGCCGTTTTCAGCCACCCAGCGTTCCGTGGCGACGCCGTCGGGGTAGTACATTCGCAAGGCGCGGCCATAGCGCGCCTGCAGGCGCTCGATCAAATCATATGTCTCGGGGTAGAGCCTCCCGGTGTCGACGCTGAAGATCTCGATTTCCGGCACCGCCTCCCAGATGAGATCGGTGAGCACCATGGATTCGGAGCCCAAGCTATTGGCATAGCAGACATTTTTGTAGTCGGCCACCGCTCCTCGAAGCTGCGCGATGCTGCCCTCTGCGCGCTCTCGCAGGGACTTGGGGAGGTCCGGCATTAATGAATTCATCAGGCGGCAAAGTATAGAAAGAGCGCGGGCCGCGGGAAACGAACTATCGCTTATGACCTCATGCGCATTGGTGCTAGCGACGGATTCGCTACGACCTGCGCACTCGGCATTAACCTTATATCCTATGGGCATGCCACCGCAAAAAACTGCTCCCTGCGTCCGGCTGGCCGCCACATGAAACTTCAGCAACTGCGCTACCTCGTCGCCGTCCACGAGAATGGATTGAACATCACCGCCGCCGCCCGGCAGCTGCATACGTCGCAGCCCGGAGTCAGCCGCCAGCTCAAGTTGCTCGAGGAAGAGTTGGGGTTCCAGTTGTTCGAACGCGAGGGCCGGGCGCTCACGCGCACCACGGCGGCCGGCGAAGAGATCGTGTCCCGCGCCAGCAGCATCTTGCGCGAGATGCAGAATATCCGGCGAACCTCGGCCGAATTACGCAAGGCGGACGGCGGGAGCCTGTCGATCGCCACCACCCACACCCAGGCTCGCTACGTGCTGCCGGAGGTGATCCGCGAATTCAAGGCAAAGTATCCGAAAGTCCGACTGCATCTGCACCAAGGCACCTCCGAGCAGATCGCGGAGATGGTGGCGCGCGACCGCGTCGACTTCGCCATCGCCACGGGCTCGGAGGAACTGTTTCCGCATCTGGTGCGTCTGCCGGTCTATCGATGGCATCGTGCGGTCATCGTGCCGCGCGGCCATCCGCTCGCCTCCGCGGGAAAATTGACGCTGAAGAAACTGGCGGATTACCCCATCGTGACGTACGTGTTCAGTTTCTCCGGCCGCTCATCGCTGCCCGCCCTGTTCGAGACCGCGGGGCTGTCGCTCGACGTGGCATTGACCGCGCGCGATTCGGACGTGATCAAAACGTATGTGCGCATCGGACTGGGAGTAGGGATATTGGCGCGGTTGGCCATCGATCCCGCGGCCGATGCCGATCTGGTGGTCCTGGATGCGGCTCATCTGTTCGAAGGCCACACGACGTGGATCGGTTTTCGCCGCAGCGCGCTGTTGCGCGCCTATATGTACGAGTTCATCGAATTGCTGGCGCCGCACCTACCGCGCAAGCTGGTGCGTGAAGCCGAGCGCTTGGAAACCCAGGAGGAGGTGGGCCGCATCTTGGCCGAGCTCAAGATTCCCCTGCGGGATAATCCCTGAGCGCGGCCGCGATTGCGTAACGGATGAGGAGCTGCCGATCGCTCAGGAGTAAATTCCGGCTAGCGCCGCTGTAGCTTGCGCGCGAGTCCTGCGTCGTTGGCGGGCTGATATTCGGCTGAGAACGTGCGCAGCGCGTTGCTCGCGCCGGCCAACTCGCTCTCGGCCAGCTCGAAGCTGTTGAAGCCGCAGCGCGCCAGGAAAAAGATCTGATCGCGGCGCACGTAGCCGGTGGCGCGCAATTCCCCTTTGAAGCCATAACGTTCGCGCAGCAAACGGCCCTGAGTATAGCCGCGCCCCTCGCTCGGTCCCGGAAAATCCGCGGCGATCAATTCGAAACGCGAGAGGTCGGGGGCGAGCTGCTCGACCTTGTGGATCGGAGCCAGCACCACGCCCAAGCGCCCGGCCGCGGCCAGCCACTGCGCCTTCTCGGCGAGCCAGCGTTCGAGGCTGAGGATGAGGCCGCATGCGGCGACCTCGCCGCCGGCGTCTACCTCGGCCGGATAGCGCCAGTCGTCGGCGACGACGCGGCCGTCACGCAGCAGCCGGCGTGGCATAGGCCCGTTCCTTGAAGGGTTTCACGCCGAGGCGGCGCACGGTGTCGAGAAATCGCTCGTCATGACGCCGCTGTTCGACGTACACCTCCAGCAATCGAGCAATGGTCTCCGGCACGTCCAGTTTGGCCACCGACGGGCCGATCACCGAGCCCAACGAGGCATCGGCGCCGGCCGCGCCGCCGATGGTGATCTGGTACCACTCCTCGCCGCCTTTATCCACGCCGAGGATGCCGATGTTGCCCACATGATGATGGCCGCAGGCGTTCATGCATCCCGACATCTTAACGTCGAGCTCGCCCAGATCGTACAAGTAATCGTAATCATCGAAGCGCTCGTTGATGAGTTTCGCCACATCGATCGAGCCGGCGTTCGCCAAACTGCAGAAATCGAGTCCCGGGCAACAGATCATGTCGGTCAGCATGCCGATGTTCGGCGTCGCCAGCCCGGCGGCCTCGAGCGTGCGCCACAGTTCGAAGGTCTTCTCCTGTTCGACATCCGCAAGCAGCAGGTTCTGCGTGTGCGTCACGCGCACTTCTCCGAAGCTGTAGGCATCGGCGAGATCGGCAACGAGCTGCATCTGCGCGGCAGTGGCATCGCCGGGCGCAACATCCGGCTTCTTCAGCGATACATAAACGGCGCGGTATCCGGGCACCTTGTGCGCAGCGGTGTTGTAGCGGTACCAGGCTTGAAATGCGACCTCCTTGCCGACGGCCGGCTCGAGGTCGCCGAGACTGCGGTACTCGGGCGGGGTGAAGAAGCCGCGCATGCGGGCGATTTCGGCCTCCCCGACCCGCAGGCCGCCGTCGCGTATCGATTCCCACTCGGCTTCCACGCGGCGCCGGAATTCCTCGATCCCGAGAGACTTGACCAGAATCTTGATGCGCGCCTTGGTCAGGTTATCGCGCCGGCCCTCGAGGTTATACACCCGCAGCACGGCCTCGAGATACGACAACAGATGCTCGCGCGGCAAGAATTCGCGTACCACCTGGCCGATGATGGGAGTGCGGCCGAGGCCACCGCCGGCAAGAATTTCGAAACCGACTTCGCCGCCGGGGCCGCGCACGATGTGCACCCCGACATCATGCACCAGCGAGGCGGCGCGATCCTGCGGCGCGCCGGTGACGGCTATCTTGAATTTGCGCGGCAAATACGTAAATTCGGGATGGAATGTCGACCACTGCCGGATGATTTCGCACCAGGGCCGCGGATCCTCGATTTCCTCGGGCGTGATGCCCGCAAGATGATCCGACGTGGTGTTGCGGATGCAGTTGCCGCTGGTCTGGATCGCATGCATCTCGACGGCCGCAAGCTCGGCCAGTATGTCCGGCACGTCCGCGAGTTTGGGCCAATTGTATTGGAGGTTCTGCCGGGTGGTGAAGTGTCCGTAGCCGCGGTCGTAGCGGCTTGCGATGGAGCCCAGGACGCGCAACTGCGCGGAGGACAGCAGTCCATAGGGAATGGCGACCCGCAGCATGGGCGCATGGCGCTGGATGTACAGACCATTGCGCAGGCGCAAGTGCCGGAAGTCGTCGTCGCTCAACTCGCCGGCCAGGAATCGCCGCGTCTGATCGCGAAACTGCGCGACGCGTTCCTCGACGAGCGTCCGGTCAATTGCGTCATAGCGGTACATGGAACGTAATCTAGCCTCCACGGCACCCGGGGGGCCAATAACACGGCGGCATAAGCTGATAACGGTGCACGCTATGGGCGCCGTTTTCCGCGCAAACCGTGATTCGCTCGGCAGCCGCATTGTTCACGCGCGTGCAGCATGGCGAGGTCAATGGAGGTGTGCGAGCGTGCTGGTCAAGGATTTAACGGAAATTGTAGTCGTGCCGGATACTTATCAGGTTTCGCCCGAGCCGGTTCTGTTGACGGCCGAACTCTACGGCGCCTTGGCTTTATGCCTGCACGATGAAGGCCGCGGCGTGGGCGGATTACTGCATTTGCGCTTCATCGGGGGCACCGGCCTGCCGAGCGAGGTCACCGACAACACCCTGAGTTCGGTGTTGGTCGTACTCGACCGTTTCAAGCGAGGGGTCATCGGCGGTGCGACGCGGCGCGATGACATCCAAGCGCGCATCGTCGCGCACGCGCTGCCGCCCACGAACACACGCGAGCCCACCGCCACCTTGGTCGATTTGATTCGAGCGGACCTCGCGGACAGCAAGGTCGCGTGCGGCACGCAGATGACGCGCCGCACGGAGCCGCTGCGCGTGTGCTTTCAGCCTTTCGAGGGCCGCGTGTGGATTTCCCGAAGCGACCGCGAGACGAACTGATCCGCCGCGGGTGCCGCTGTCCAGCGCTTTCCCACCCGCCTTTCCCACCACTTTCCCCACGACCGCGCCGTTCGTTATAAGCTTCTGATGATCGGCCGAATTGCGCGCACCTCCGGTGTGCCGGCGATTTCGATCAGAGGTGAGACATGCGGGTGGTGTGGGCTGTTGTGCTGCTGTGGGTGGCTGGCTGCGCCAGCGAGAAGCTGGCAGTGACGCCGGCGCCGGGCGTGGATTTCAGCGGTCATTGGCAGCTCAACGAGGCCGACAGCGACGACCCGCAGCGGGTCGCACTCAGCCAGAATGCGGCCGCCGCCGCCCAGAACGGCGCCAACGGCGGCCAAGGCGGCCAGGATGGGCAAGGAGGGCGCGGAGGGGGCCGCGGCAGCCGCGGCGGCAGCGGTCCGGGGAACTTCGGCAGCAATGTCCCGCTGGGCCCGGCCATGCCCGGCGTGAGTGCGTTGAGCGACGGCCTACGCTGGCCCGGCAAGCAACTCGACATCAGGCAGGCGGCGGGAGTGGTCACGATCGCCTCGCAGGGCGCCCAACAGATCTATAAGCCGGTGGCGGGAATCGACGCGCAACAGCATCAAGGGTCGAAGCCCTCCGATGCCAATGGGTCGCACGGGCGGGACGCACGCGACCGCGACCGGGGCGATGGGCCGCTGCCCGTGTGCGGCTGGGATGACAAGACGCTGGTGATACGGTCGGAGAATCCAGACGACGATCACCCGCCGTTCGAAGAGCGCTATAGCTTGTCGGACGACGGACAACGCTTGGTCGAGGTGGTTGCTTTCAAGGGCGGGCGCTCGGGTGGATTTACCGTGTCCCGCGTTTGGGACCGGGCATCGCCGGGTGGGGCATCTGACGCGAGCAGCGGCACGGCGTCGGGCATGCGTCCACCGCCGCCATAAAAAAGCCGGGCATTGCCCGGCTTTCAAGTCCCCATGCCTAGTCGTGGAGCTTATTCGAGCGCGCTCCGACGATGATCGGTCTTTTTACTTCCCCTAAAGGTATATTGCGTCCGAGCAACACTCTAGCGTCGAGTAGTCCCCAACGCTACCGTTATTGCAAATAAACTCAAAAATTAATGTATTAAAAAGGCCACAGTTGGTGCATTACTATGAGATCCCATGCCAAGTCCAGGCGCCCCGAGAGTCGGCGTATCCTTGCCGACGACCTTTAAAACAACCGATGACTACTAAAATGAAGCTGGAGGCCATGAGTGGCTAAGCAAGCAAAACTGTCGGTTCCCACGAGCGCGGTGCGTACCCGGCGCGCTTATTTTGACTGCCGATTCGGCCAACTTCACGTTCGAACGGCGTTCCCCACCACCGGCGGCTTCGACGAAGGCGTCACCCTGTTCTGTCTGCATCCGAGCGAGGGATCGAGCCGAACGTTTGCACGATTTTTGCCGGAGATCGCCGACGATCGCTCCGTTTATGCACCTGATCTCCCCGGGTGCGGCGAGTCCGACGCTGCGCCCTCCATGCACTATAACGACGCTGCGAACGCGATCGCCGACCTGGCGGCCGATCTGCGCCTGCGTCAGATCGATGTTCTGGGATTTCGCTTCGGAGCCGGCGTTGCCCTTGGATTGGCCGCCGCACGACCGGATCTGGTGCGGCGCTTGGTGCTGGTTGCGGCGCCACCCATCGAGCGGTTGCCCGTCATTGGCCAGGAAAGTCTGGTGCTGAGAATCAAATTGGGGATAGGCGATGATTCGCAGTGGGCCAAGGGGACCTTGCCCAAGGCGAGATTCATGGACGTCGCCGAGTATGCCGCTGATCTGTTCGAGGCCGCTCCGAGGACGCTGGCGAAGCAAATCTCGGCTTTCCTCGGAGCGAAGCCCTAGGAGTAATGGCACTTACTTTAGCTGCATTGTCTTGATTGTTCGCGGTGCCGCCAGCGACGAACCGAACGGGTAAGCCTAAAGTAAGTGACATTAGCCCTAGGAGCCTCTGTGAGTATCCCCGTGGCCGCGACTGCGTCAGATTCGCCTCAGCCGAGGCGCAGCCCACGGGGCTGGGTCCCTCCCCTGCGCCGGAAACTCCGTGAGGCTCAATAAGTACATCAGCGAGACGGGCGCGTGCTCGCGCCGCGAGGCCGACAAGTGGATCGAAGCAGGGCGCGTGACCTGCAACGGCGCGCCCGCCGCATTGGGCACGCAGGTGGGCGACGGCGACGAAGTGCGCGTCGACGGCAAGCCGCTCGGCGCCAAGAAGAAGCAGATCTATATCGCGCTCAACAAGCCGGTGGGAATTACCTGCACCACGGAATCGCATATCGAGGGCAACATCATCGAGCTGATCGGTCATCCGGAACGCATCTTTCCCGTCGGCCGGTTGGACAAAGACTCCGAGGGCTTGATCCTGCTCACCAACAACGGGGACATCGTCAATGAAATCCTGCGCGCGGAGAACCATCACGAGAAGGAGTACATCGTCACGGTGGACCGGCCGATCACCGATCTGTCCCTGAAGATGATGGCAGACGGCGTCAAGATCATGGGTGAGATCACCAATCCCTGCCGGGTGTCGAGAATCAATGAGAAGTCTTTTCGAATGATTCTCACCCAGGGCCTGAACCGGCAGATTCGCCGGATGTGTTCGGCGCTGGGCTACAAGGCGCAACGTCTGCAGCGCGTTCGCATCATCAATATCGGTTTGGGCGAGTTGGGCGTGGGACAATGGCGCGAGCTCAGCGAGACCGAGATCGCGGGATTGCTGCCCAGCTGACGGCGGGCTCGGTCCGCCCCTGCGGCTAGCTCGAGCGCAAGGCGGCCGGCGTGACGCCTTCCGACCAACGCCGTCCGTTCGTGGCCCGCCACTCCGGGTCCGCCGCCCGCGAGGCCAGCCAAGCGAAGAAATCATCTCCCTGGCCGCTCCAATACGCCTGCGTGAACAGCACCCGGCCGGCGCTCGATCCGACGGTAAAGCGCCGGCGCAGGCCAAAACTCGCCAGATCGCGGCTCGAGGTGATGCGGGGCGAACTGTCCGATAGCGCGTATTGATCGGCTCCCACCTGGAGAAACAGCCGCTCGTCGCGGGCGTAGAGACAGATATTCGGCCGCGATGCCCGGATCAAGGCGACACCGTGCACCAGGGCCGGCGGCACGTCGAAGGCAGTCCATGTCCCGGCGAGGGCATTCCATTGAAGCACCATGCTTTGACGGCGAAAATCGATTACCGGGACGTTTAGGGCAATGGTAGGGGCCATGCTCGCAGCATGCGCTATTGGCGGCTTATTTCAAATTATGGCCGGGCAGCTCCGCAAATGCATCATGCACGATGTGC
>JBEKYO010000012.1:0-57730 GCA_049510875.1 Steroidobacteraceae bacterium | reverse complement strand
TAGTACGATTTTTCATAACCTCACCGAATCCATAAATCGGCACCGATGGAGTAGCTGCGGCGCTCGTCACTGTACGATTAAAACACCGATTCCGACGGCATAAAGTGACGCGTTTCGATCTTATCACTATGACCCCGAATCACGACATCAGTTCAAAAAACAAGCGCGGAAGTACAACAGGTCGGACCGGGGGGCTGGCATAGGGGGAGGTCTGGATCAGGCGCCCGGTGCGGGTCTCCGACGCGCACCGGCCCTGCGCTTGATTGACGCCACCGGCGGGGTCGTTTTGCTGCGAGTCTGCGAATTGGCCGGCTTCACGCGCGAGGCGAAAGTCTTCAGGTGATTGGCCGCCAAGGGGTGCAGGGCGGCCTCCATGTTTCGATATCCGGAAATCAAGCGCTTGCCGAATGGAGTCAACACCGCGCCGCCGCCGCCGCGACCACCGGTGCTGGCGCGTGCCACCGGTTCGTCGAAACTGCCGTTCAAGTCGGCAAGGAGCAGCCATGCGCGCCGATAGCTCATGCGCATCTGACGGGCGGCCTCCGACAGAGAGCCGCATCGGGCGATCCCCTCCAGCAGCTCGACTTTGCCGATGCCGATGGAGCAGTCGCGCCCGAAGTCCACCCGGAAGCGAATCGTAGGGTCGGACATCAGAGTTTTCGCGGGGGCGTCTGCGTCACCGTCAAGCGGACGGCGGCCTTGGCCGAGCCGCTGATTTGCAGCACGAACCGCGTGCCGCCGGAAAGATCGAACTCGACGATTTTCTGCGGCCCATCGCAATTGTGCTGGCCTTGAAAATCCGTGGCCGCCGCGAGTTTCCCGGCGTTCACGATGTCGAGCCACATGGGGGCATCGACCGCGACCCGATAGTTGCCCGGGGCCTCCAGTTTCAACTCGACGATACCGGCGTAGGCGCCGTCGGCGGCCGTACTTCTGCCGGGAGTCGTGGGAAAGGTCACCGCGGCTTGCGGCGCGAGTTGTAATTGATACAGGAGATCCGTGTGCACCTTGGGCGCCGTGGACTCGCTCTTACCCGCCGCCAGCGCCACGCCCGGCCCGTCGAACAGCGCGAGTTCCTTGCTGACGTCCCACTTGAAGCCCGTGCAGCGTGGTTCCGCAAAGGCGGGCGTGGCGCCCAGCGCGACCAAAAAAAACCAAACAGCGAATATCGGCCGCATGCAGGTCTCCGGGGGTCGTGGTTGCACCTTCTAAGATTGCAGGTTGGCAAAATTCCGACGTTTCGTCGAGCCTTACAGCATTTCGGGCACAATGCGCAGCCTGATCGAGACCGTCGTCCCTCGAGCCGGGGCGCTGTCGATGCGCAGTTCCGCGCCGATCAGCTGCGCTTGCTCGTGCAGCCCCACCAGGCCGAAGTGTCCGGGACGGGAAACCCCGGGGTCGAAGCCGACGCCGTCATCGGCAATCCGCAGACCCAGGTGCGCATCATCGAGCGTCGCCAGCGAGATCTCAATCCGCGTGGCCATGGCATGCCGCTCGACATTGCGCAGGGTTTCCTCCGCCATGCGAAACAGGATCTCGGCACGCTCGTCGCCAAACCGGGCGGCGGCGGGATCCGCGTTGAACTCGCCGCTCAATCCGGTGCGATCCCGAAATCGGTCGAACGCCTTGGCGAGTGCAGGGCCGAGCCCGGTGTCGCGAACCGCGTTGACGCGCATTTGCGCAATCGCAACGCGCGCTTCGTTCAAACCCTCGTGCGCGACCCGTTCGGCGCGCACCAGTTCCTCCGGCAGCGCCGCCGGATCGTGCTGCTCGAGCTTGCGCAACAGCCGCACCTCACTCAGCATGGCCATCATGGAGTGGGCGAGCGTGTCGTGCAGATCGCGCGCGATCTGCAGGCGTTCCCGCACGATGGCCGCATAACGGGACTCTTCGGCCAGACGTTCGACTTCACGGGTTCTGACGGCAACGCGGCGTTCGAGCTCGCTGCTGAGAGTCAGCAACTCGCTGCGCTCTTGACGCAGGTCGTCCAGGATCTTGGCGAAGACGCGCGCAAGCTGCGCCACTTCGTCGCGGCCGTTCGGCACCTCGATGCGCGCCATTTCATTGCGGCCCACCGCGTCGGCCGATACGGTCAATCGCCTCAGCCGGTGGGTAAGATGCCGCGCTCCGAGGGCGCCGATGAGGGCCGTGGCGGCCCCGAGGCAAGCCGAAATCCACAGAATACGGGCGGCCAGGGCGTTGGCCCGCTGATAAACCTGCTGTTTCGATTCGCTGAGCTGCACCACCCACGCCGCGGCCGATGGCGCCGCGGCAAAGCGCACCGCCGCCCGGGCGACCAGGACCGTTCGGCCATCCGCAAGCCGTTCGAAGCGCGGCATGCCGGACGGCGCGAAATTAGCCGATTCCAACGCGAGGTGCGCCTCGGAGGAATCGCCCACCTGCGCATTGGCGGCCACAGGATCGGTCGCCGCCGGTTCAATGGGCGGCGCTTGATCCAGGACCACGCCGTCCCAGCGGCGATCGCGCACATCATCCCCGCCGACCGCCACGACGCCTTCGCGATCGAGCACCAGCGTCTGGGCGGATCCGCTCGGGTCGAGCGCCGCACTGAGCAGCCGTACATCATGCGCCGCCCAGCGCCAGGTCAAATGCGCGGCGACGACACCGATCACCCGTCCGTCGGCATCCGTGAGCGGAGCGGCGAAATCACCGAGCAGGGGCGTACGCGACGTGGGCCGGCTGCCGCCGATCATCCCGATCCACGGACCGTTGAGCCCGGCTCTGAACCAGCGCGCCGCGCTCACGGAAGCGCCGGAGGCGATGGTGCCGTCGCTGGCCACCACGACACCCCCGGCGTCCGCCAACGTGATCCAGTCAAGGTCCGAAAAAGCACGCTGCAATCGATCGAAGGTGGCGGCGCTGGCGGCCGCTCCGCCGCCGGCCTTGAGGGAGTTCAGCGCCTGCAGCCTCGCGTACACCGCCTGCCCCACGTCCGAACCCAGCTGGTCGGTTTCCACTGCGAGCCGGCGAACGTGCTGCTGCACGACGATTTCCCGGGCGACGCGGCCCACCCATAAGGACGCGACCGCGGCAAAACTCGCCGCCAGTCCGGCCACCAGCCAAATAATGCCGGCGACCAGGCTGCGCCGGGGATCCAGGCGCCGAACGAGCGCGAGAGGGGGGTGCGACAGGGGTTGACTAGCCATGGGGCAGGAGCCAGATGATAAGCCACGGACGCGGCTCACGATGCGCACATTGCGCGGCATCCGGCCGCAGGGGCGAGCCATCGCGGCGAGCGCTCGATTCAGCGATTTCCGCTGAGGCCGATTGCGTCGATGACCCGGGTGACTCCGTGCGCATCGCCGGCCACCGATTCGGCCAGCTGGCGTTCCGTGTCGGTGTCGACCAGCCCATAGAGATAGACGACGCGGTTGACTGTCTGCACGTCGATGAGATTGGGGGGCTCGAGCACCGGATGCTGGTTGAACAGCGCGCGAACTTCGTGCGTGATAATCGCATCGTCCGGGCAACCGCCGAATCCGCACTTACGGTAGGCGGAATACGCCCCGCATCCTGACAGGGCGGCGGCGCCGATCAGCGCCGCCGCCCAACCCACTGGCCATTTCAGTCCAGTCATGGCGCCGCGGTGGTGAGGCCCTTCATAAACCCAAATTGGGGTCCAACGGGGTGGACTAGTTCCGCCCGACGCCTCGTCAGACCGGACCGTGGTCGTGCAATGTCTGTTTTTAGCCACATTGAATACTGATCCATGCCAGGGGGTTTAATTCCTTGCATTCATGTAGGAATTTCTATATTCTCGTCGCCAGAATTATAGTTGTTGCGAAAAAGACGCAACCTTATCGGGCGCTGTAATACGCTTGCAACATGGCGTCGATTAAATCCAACATCCGAAAAAATTTGCCACCAATTGAAAATTTGGAGTTACCGCGTGAAACACACGAAATCCATTGGGCCAAAGGCCATCATCGCCGGCGGCCGGCGTCTTCGGGCCCTGGTTCTGCTGGGCGCATTAGCAGGGTCGGGAGCCGCGATGGCACAAAGCAGCACCGCGCCGGCGGCCTCATCGGACGAGAGCCTGACGTGGCACGGTATTACCCTGTACGGCATCGTCGACCTCGGCCTGCAGTATCAAACGCACGGCGCGCCGATCAGCGATTACTTCCCGGCCGGCAGCGCCGACATCGTGCAGAAGAACAGCAACGGCTCGATATTCGGCGTGACGCCCAACAACCTGAGCCAATCGCGAATCGGCCTGCAGGGCGTCGAGCCGATCGTCGATGACTGGTCGGCGGTCTTCAAGCTGGAAACGTTTTTCAATCCGCAGTCGGGCGATATCAGCGACGCCTTGAAGTCCCTGGTGCAGAACAACGGGCGCTCGGCGACCGAGCAAACCACCAACCTCGACAGCAGCGTTGCCGGGCAGATTTTCCAGCAGTCCTTCGTCGGCGTGAGTTCCAAGACCGTCGGCACGTTCACTTTCGGCCGCCAGAATACGGTGCTGGCGGACGGCATTGCCAAATACGACCCGAATGCTGCTTCACAGGCATTCGCGTTGATCGGGTTATCGGGAACCACGGCGGGCGGCGGCGATACCCAAGATCGCCGACTCGACGATTCATTGAAGTACGTGGCGACGTTCGCCGACATCGTTCATTTTGGCGCGCTGTACAAGTTCAACCAAGCCACCGGCGCCGCCCGCACCGCCTACCAAGTGGACATCGGCGCCGAGTTCGCCGGTGCCTCGGTCGACGCCTACTACTCCAAAGTGAATGATGCGATTTCGGCGTCTGCGCTCAGTGCCGGGGATGTCGCCGACTTGCCGAAGCTCGGCTTCTCGCCCAGCAACTCGTTGGCCGGGACGGTCTCGGACAACACGGCCTTCGCCATCATGGCCCTGTACAAAATACAGACGCTGAAATTCTTTGCCGCGTACGAACATATCCAATACGCGAATCCGTCGGATCCGCTGGCGGTGACGGCTGGGTTCGACGATCTCGGCGGCTACAAGCTGGCCTTCGTGAACACCGCCGCCTACCCCAACGATAAGATCCTAGAGGTGTATTGGGCGGGCGCGAAATATACGGTCATCCCGGACCTCGACCTGACCGTCGCTTACTACGGATATCACCAGAATGCGTACGGTACCCTTGCCGATGCCGGCTGCACCGGGAACACATCCGGGACCTGCAGCGGCACCGAGGATGACCTTTCGTTCGACGCCGATTACCGCCTGACCAAGCGCTTCGATGCCTACGGCGGCGTCATGTATTCCGGTGTCAAGAACGGGCTGGCCGCGGGCTACGACCTGCACACCACGGATATCACGACGACATTCGGGCTTCGCTACAAGTTCTGAAGATCGCCCCCCTCGCGTCAGCCGGCGCGAGGGCTCGGTACGGCTCGCGGCCTCATGACCCCCGTCCAGGGGTCATGAGGCTCCCTCCCGCGCGAGAAAATTTCGAGACTTGCACACCTCGACGCGGGTAGGATTCGCCTCTACGGACGCGATGCGGTGGGAGGCTTACGCGATGCACGGCATGCCAAAGAGGCGCAAGGGGTGGAGCTGGTGGTACCTGCTCTTCGTCATCCAGTTCGCCGTCGCTCTATGGCCTCCCTTCTACAACAGAGCGGAGCCCGCGCTGGCCGGGATCCCGTTCTTTTATTGGTTCCAACTCCTCTGGGTTATCGTCAGCGCCGTGTTCACCGCGGTGGTGTACTTTGCCACCAGCGATTAGCTTTGAGGCCGCGGGCAAGATCAATAAATACGGGGGATCGAGGTGCGGGAAGTCAACTGGATTGCGCTCGGCATTTTCGTCGCGTTGTTTGGCTTCATTTCCTGGTTGGGATTTGCCGCTGCCCGCTGGCGCAAAGGCGATCTCGATCAACTCCATGAATGGGGTCTGGGCGGCCGCCGTTTCGGCACGCTCATTACGTGGTTTTTGGTGGGTGGTGACGTCTACACCGCGTATACCTTCATTGCGGTTCCCGCGCTCGCATTCGGCGCCGGCGCCATCGCGTTCTTCGCCGTGCCGTATACGATCATCATCTACCCGCTGCTGTTCCTGGTATTTCGCCGCCTCTGGCACGTGTGCCACAAGCACGGATACATCACCGCCGGAGATTTCGTGCGCGGCCGCTTCGGCAATCGCTGGCTGGCGCTCGCAGTCACGATCACCGGAATCGTGGCGACGATGCCCTATATCGCCTTGCAGCTCGTCGGCATCCAGGTGGTGATCGGTGCGCTCGGCATCTCGGGCTCGGGCTGGGCCGCCGACCTGCCGTTGCTGATCGCTTTCGTGGTGCTGGCGGCTTTTACGTATTCGAGCGGCTTGCGCGCGCCGGCGTCGATCGCGGTGGTCAAGGACATCTTGATCTACGCGACCGCGTTGGCCGCGATCATCGTCGTTCCGGTCGAACTGGGCGGCTTCGAGAGGATCTTCGCGGCAATCCCCGCGAAGAAGCTGCTGCTCGCGGTTCCGGGACCGCATACCACGGGCTCATACGGAGGCTACGCGACGCTGGCGCTGGGCTCGGCATTCGCGCTGTTTCTCTATCCTCACTCGCTCACCGGCATCCTGAGCGCCAGCAGCGGGCATGCCATTCGGCGCAACGCGGCGATGCTGCCCGGCTATACGTTCATGTTGGGACTGCTGGCCCTGCTCGGCTTCTTCGTCATCGCCGGCGGCATCGACAAGCTTCCCGAGTACGCCGCCGGATTCAAGCAGTTCGGCAACAATTTCGCGGTGCCCGCGTTATTGCTGCACAGCTTTCCGTCCTGGTTCGTGGGCATCGCGTTCGCCGCGATCGGCATCGGAGCGCTGGTGCCCGCGGCAATCATGTCGATCGCCGCCGCCAATCTGTATACGCGCAACATTCACCGTGAATTCATCAATCAAAATCCGACCGACAAGCAAGAGTCGACCATCGCAAAGCTGGTGTCGCTGATCGTCAAGGCGGGTGCGCTGGTGTTCATTCTCTTCGTGCCGACGCAGTACGCCATTCAACTGCAGCTGTTGGGGGGCATCTGGATCATTCAGACGCTGCCCGCTGTGATGCTGGGAGCGTATACCCGCTGGTTCAATTCCTGGGCGCTGCTCGCGGGGTGGGCGGTGGGCACGTTCGCGGGCACGCAGATGGCCATCGCCACGAAACTGACGCCGACGTTTCCGCTGGTCATCGGCAGCTATACGTTCCCCGGCTACACCGCGGTGTACACCGTCATCTTGAACCTGGTCATCGCGGTGCTGTTGACGCCGGTGTTCAACGGGCTAGGTGCGCGCAGTGCGTCCCCGGATGCGACCGCCGCGACCGACTACCACGCCTGACAGCCGAGGGCCGTAACCACCGGCTCGGCCGGTAGTGTGCCGCGCGGCCGGTAGTGTCTCACTGAGACACTACCGCGCGGCCGCTGTCATAAATTCGTCATGTGCGCAAAACATACTTTGGGGTTGTCCTCAGGTCCTCGGTTGAACCCAAACTGCCGCGGTCCGCCCAAAACCGGGAGCAATTGCAAATGAAAATCATCAAACGCCGCTTCATGGTGGGAATCGCTGCGGCGGCCGTCGCCGCGACGGCCGGCTTTGCCGCCGCGGCCGCGGACATTTCCGGCGCCGGCGCCACCTTTCCGTACCCGATCTATGCCAAATGGGCGGATGCCTACAAGAAACTCACCGGGATCGGTCTCAATTACCAGTCCATCGGTTCGGGCGGCGGCATCAAGCAGATCAAGGCCAAAACCGTGACCTTCGGCGCCTCCGATATGCCGCTGAAGCCGGATGACTTGAAAGCGGCGGGATTGCTGCAATTCCCGATGATCATCGGCGGCGTGGTCCCCGTGGTGAACATCAAGGGCATCGCGCCCGGCCAGCTGCAATTGGACGGCGCCACCATCGCGGGCATCTACCTGGGCGAGGTCACCCAGTGGAACGACGCGCGGATCAAGCGCCTGAATCCGAAGCTCGCGCTGCCCGGCACCGCGATTGCGCCCGTGTACAGATCCGATGGTTCCGGGACGAACTTCCTATTCTCCGATTATCTGTCCAAAGAAAGCCCGAAGTTCCAATCGGCCGTCGGCGCGAATTCTTCGGTGCAATGGCCCACCGGCATCGGCGCAAAGGGCAACGAAGGCGTTGCCAATATGACGACGCAAACCGACGGCGCCATCGGCTACGTCGAATACGCGTATGCAAAACAGAACAAAATGGCATTCGCCAAGCTGACCAACAAGGCCGGCAAATCGGTACAGCCCAACGCCGAATCCTTCCAGGCCGCGGCGGCCAATGCCGATTGGGTTCACTCCGACAGCTACTACGTCATTTTGACGGATCAGGATGGAGCGAACAGTTGGCCAATTACGGGCGCAAGCTTTATCCTTGTGTACAAGGAACCGGCGGATTCGGCTTCGGTGGGCGAAGCGCTGAAGTTCTTCGCGTGGGCATACAAGGACGGCGGCGCGATGGCTGCCGACCTCGACTATGTGCCGTTGCCGGCTCCATTGGTCGCGCAAGTCGAAGCGACCTGGAAATCCGGTATCACAGCGGGCGGACATCCGATCTGGAGCGCCAAGTAATCACCTGGTCAGCCTGAATTCCAGGCAGGTTGATCATGCGGCCGCGGGAGCGAAACTGACATCGTGGCGATCATCGATCCGAGGCACGCCGCAAAGCAGTTGGTCTACGAAAGGGTCTTCCGAACCGCCACCCTGAGCGCATCGTGCCTCGTGCTGCTCATTCTGGGCGGAGTGGCGGTATCGCTGTTGAGGGGCGCATGGCCCGCCCTCAGCCACTTCGGCTTTGCATTCGTGACGCGCGAGATCTGGAATCCGGTGACCGACGAGTACGGCGCATTGGCGCCGATTTACGGCACGGTGGTCACGTCCCTGATCGCCATGGTCCTTGCGGTGCCGACCGGCTTCGGGATCGCCCTGTTCCTCACCGAACTGTGCCCGCCGATGCTCAAACGTCCGATCGGCGTTGCCGTCGAGCTGCTGGCGGCGGTTCCGAGCATCATCTTCGGCATTTGGGGGTTGTTCGTGCTCGCGCCGGTGTTGCAACGACACGTGCAACCCTGGCTGATCGCGCACGCCCATCCGATTCCCGGCATCGGGAGACTGTTCATGGGGCCTCCCTACGGGATCGGCGTGCTGACCGCCGGGATCGTGTTGGCCATCATGGTGCTGCCCTTCATCGCGGCGACCATGCGCGACGTGTTCGATACCGTTCCGGCCATGCTCAAGGAATCGGGCTATGGGCTGGGTGCGACCACGTGGGAGGTGATATGGAACGTCGTCGTGCCGCATTCACGCGCGGGGATCGTCGGCGGCGTCATGCTGGGGCTGGGACGCGCGCTCGGAGAAACCATGGCGGTGACGTTCGTCATCGGCAACGCGCACCGCATCAGTTCGTCCTTGTTGGCGCCTGGCACGACGATTTCCTCGTCCATCGCGAACGAGTTCACCGAGGCGGTGGGCGACCTGTACACCTCGTCGCTGATCGCCCTTGGGCTCCTCCTGTTCGTCATCACCTTTGCCGTGATCGCGGCGGCCCAGGCGATGCTGTGGCGGCTCGAGCAGCGGATCGCGGTGTAGCCCGTGAATCGCCGCGCCTTCCGCAAGGGAAAGAACGGGATATTCCTTGCGCTTTCGTTGATCGCCACCCTGACCGGGCTGGCGTGCCTGGCCGCGATTCTGTGGACGCTGATTTCGCACGGTTTGTCGGGCATGTCGCGGCACGTATTCACCGAGATGACCCCGCCGCCCGGCAACGAGGGCGGCTTGCTCAACGCGCTGTACGGCAGTGCGGTGATGACGCTGCTCGGCATTCTGATCGGTTCGCCCATCGGCGTGCTGGCCGGCACCTACCTGTCCGAATACGGCCGAAATTCCCGCCTGAGCACGCTGGTCCGCTTCATCAACGATGTGCTGCTGAGCGCCCCTTCGATCATCATCGGGCTGTTCGTGTACGAAATCGTGGTGGTCACGATGGGCCATTTCTCGGCGATCGCCGGGGCCCTGGCGTTGGCGGTGCTCGCGATTCCGGTCACCCTGCGTACCACCGAGGACATGCTGAATCTGGTGCCCGTGGGGATGAAAGACTCATCCGCGGCGCTGGGTGCGTACCCGTGGCGCACGGTCGTGAGCGTATTGTACCCGGCCGCCCGCAGCGGCATCGTCACGGGGCTGCTATTGGCGATCGCGCGCATCAGCGGCGAGACAGCGCCGCTCCTTTTTACGGCGCTCAACAATCAATTCTGGAGCACCCAGTTGACCGAACCGATGGCGAATCTGCCGGTGGTCATTTTCCAATTCGCCCTGAGTCCCTACAAGGAATGGCAGGATCTCGCCTGGGCCGGCGCGCTCATCATCACCGCCAGCATCTTGATCCTGAGCATTTCCGCGCGCATCGTGCTGGCATTCCTGCAAGCCGCGCGAGGCGGCGGACAATGATGCCCACGGCCAAACCGCCCAGGCATCTGAAGACGCGCGGGGCGTTTCCGGTGTCGGCGCCGGAAATCGTCGACACGGGGCCGCCGAAGATCGAGATCCGTGCGCTGAATTTCTTCTACGGCGAATTGCAATCGCTGCACAACATCAATCTGTCCTTGGCGGACCGCTCGATCACCGCATTCATCGGTCCGTCCGGCTGCGGCAAGTCGACGCTATTGCGCGTTCTCAATCGAATGTATGCCCTGTATCCCCGCCAGCGCGCCGAGGGTGAGGTGCTCATCGGCGGCAAGGATATCCTCGGACCTTCGGTCGACGTCGCCGAGCTGCGCTACCGGGTGGGCATGGTATTTCAAAAACCGACCCCATTTCCGATGTCCGTGTTCGAGAACGTCGCCTTCGGATTGCGCCTGGCGGGCGGCATGCGCGCCGCCGATGTCAGGGTGCGCGTGGAGTCCGCGTTGCGGGACGCGGCGATCTGGGACGAGGTCAAGGACAAAATGCATGCCGACGGGCGCAGTTTGTCCGGCGGTCAACAGCAGCGGCTGTGCATTGCGCGCGCCATTGCGGTACAGCCGGAAGTCCTGCTTCTCGATGAGCCGACCGCTGCGCTCGATCCGATTTCGACGCTGCGCGTCGAGGAAACGCTGCAAGCCCTGCGGGAGAAATATTGCATCGTGGTGGTCACGCACAATTTGCAGCAGGCCGCGCGCGTGTCCAACGTGACGGGGTTCATGTACCTGGGGGAGCTCGTCGAGATCGGCCCGTCCCGGGAAATCTTCACCTCGCCGCAGAACCGAAAAACCGACGATTACATCACCGGGCGGTTCGGTTAGCGCGCACGAAAATGGTAGACGACCCTTCCGACAGAGACCGCGCCACGGCCGTGAGCCCGTCGCCCGCCCGCGATTCGGTGTATGACCCCATCATGACCGCGCGCTCCGTCAACGTGCATTATGGGGAAAAACATGCGGTCAAGGATGTCAGCCTCGACGTCGGCCGCAATCAGGTGCTGGCGATGATCGGTCCGTCGGGGTGCGGAAAATCGACTTTTCTGCGCTGCCTGAACCGCATGAACGACACGATTCCGAGCGCGCGCGTGGACGGCTTGATCACGCTCGACGGACAGGATATCTACGACAAGAGGCAAGACGTCGCGCAACTGCGCGCGCGCGTGGGTATCGTGTTTCAGAAGCCGACGCCCTTTCCGCATTCGATCTACGAAAATGTCGCCTACGGACCCCGCATTCATGGACTGACGAAGAGCCGCGGGGACATGGACGACCTGGTCAACACCAGTCTGCAGCGAGCGGGGCTGTGGGACGAAGTCAAGGACCGGCTTTCCCAGGCGGGCACCAGTCTTTCCGGCGGCCAGCAGCAGCGCCTTTGCATAGCGCGGACCATAGCCGTGAATCCGGAGGTCATCTTGATGGACGAACCCACGTCGGCCCTGGACCCGATCGCGAGCGCCAAGATCGAGGACCTCATAGACGAACTGAAGGCGAATTACGCCATCGCGATCGTGACCCACAACATGCAGCAAGCGGCCCGCGTGTCGCAACGCACCGCGTATTTTCACCTGGGAGATCTCGTTGAGGTCGGACCCACGAATCTGATCTTCACCAATCCGCAGCAGAGGCTCACGGAGGACTACATCACCGGACGGTTTGGATAGCGGCGGCGGGTTGTCATTGGAATTGCGCCGGCGCCACGGCGCTCAGTCCGTGTTGCGCAACAGCTCGTTCAGCGAGGTCTTGGCGCGAGTTTGAGCATCCACGCGCTTGACGATCACGGCGCAGGCCAGGCCGTATTTTCCGTTGCGCGACGGCAGCGTGCCGGGCACGACGACCGCGCCGGCGGGCACGCGGCCGTAAAGAATCTCGTCCCGTTCGCGGTCGTAGATGCGCGTGCTTTGGCCGATGAATACTCCCATTGAAATCACGGCGTCGCTCTCGACGATCACCCCCTCGACGATCTCCGAGCGCGCCCCGATGAAGCAGTTGTCCTCGATGATGGTGGGACTCGCCTGCAAGGGTTCGAGAACGCCGCCGATGCCGACGCCGCCCGAGAGGTGCACGTTCTTGCCGATCTGTGCGCACGACCCCACGGTGGCCCAGGTGTCGACCATGGTGCCGGAGTCCACGTAGGCACCGATATTGACGTAGCTCGGCATCAGCACCACATTGTCCGCGACGAATGCGCCGCGCCTGACCGTCGCCGGCGGCACCACGCGCACGCCGGCCGCGGCGAATCGGGCCGCGTCCCAGCCGCTATACTTGAGCGGCACCTTGTCGTAGAAGCCCAATGGCCCCGCCGCATGCGGCACATTGGCGGCGATCCGGAACGAGAGCAGCACGGCCTTCTTCAGCCACTCGTGCACCTGCCACGTGCCGGCATCGCTCTGTTTCTCGGCAACCCGCAAGGATCCTGCGTCGAGCAACTCGATCACGGTTTCGATTGCATTGCCCACCTCAGGGGAGGTGGTTTGGGGAGTGAGCCGCCCGCGCTCATCGTAGGCGGCTTCGACGATCGAGCGCAGATCGGAGTAGGGCATGCGGGCCTCCTAGGCGCGCGATGGATCACGGCGATCGAGCGCACGCACGAGCGCATCCTGGACACGCTGGCACGCGTCGTCCGGGAGAATGAGCCCGCTCGAGTCGGTGATGTAGAAAACGTCCTCGGCGCGCTCGCCCACGGTCATGATTTTGGCGCCGTGGATCGCCACGCGCTCGGCCTTGAACACCTTGCCCACTTCGGAGAGGAGTCCCGGACGGTCGGCGGCGATCAACTCCAGGATGGTGCGGCCGTTGCGCGAATCGACGCTGCAGTTGACCTGAGTGGGCGTCGAGAACATGCGCACCTGGCGCGCCGCGCGGCGCGTAACGGCGAGCGGCGAATCCTCCGGTTGTTGCAGGTTACGCCACAGGCCGCGCTCGATTTCGCGCAGGCGGTCGGCGTCGGCAATCACCGCGCCGCTGTCCTCCAGCACCACGTAGGTTTCCAGACTGAAGCCGTTCGCGCTGGTGATCAAGCGCGCGTCCACGACGTTCAGTCCCATCTGGTCGAGTACCGCGGTGGTGCGCGCGAAGCTGTGCAGCCGGTGCGGCGTGTAGGTGAGGACAGCCGTGCCGCCGCGATCGGCGAGCTGGCGAATCGCCACGAACGGCCGGTCATCGTGCGGCTCGCGCCCCGCGAGCACGCTGGTTTGCCAGGCAATTTCCTCGGGCGTATAGCGCAGGAAATAGGCATCGGTCCATTGCGACCACACGGCCGCGATCCGGGCGCCGGGCAGCGTCGCCATCTTCTCGCGCGCGTGCGCCTGCGTCTCGCGGATCAGTTCCTCTTGATCGACCGGGGTCTCGAGCCCGCGGCGCAGCGCACGTTTGGTGCGCTCGTAGAATTCCTCGAAGAGGCGCGCCTTCCAAGCGTTCCAGAGCTTCGGATTGGTGCCGCGCACGTCCGCCACGGTCAGCACGTACAAGTAATCCAGGTGGGCCTGATCGCCGACCTGGCGGGCGAACGCGTGAATGATGTCCGGATCGCTGATGTCCTTTTTCTGTGAGGTGATGGACAGAATGAGGTGGTTGCGCACCAGCCATGCGACCAGGCGGGCCTCGTACCGGCCGAGTCCCTGTTCCAGGCAGAAGGCCTCGGCGTCGACGGCGCCGAGTTCCGAATGATCGCCGCCGCGGCCTTTGGCGATATCGTGAAACAGCGCCGCGAGGTAGGCCAGCTCCTGACGCGGCAGCGACTGCATGATCTGGCTCAAATTCGGAAATTCGTCGTTGAATTTGGGCATCGCGAACCGGCGCAGATTGCTCACCACGAACAGGGTGTGCGCGTCGACGGTGTAGGCGTGAAACAGATCGTACTGCATACGGCCCACCACGCGGCCGAAGGAGGGAATATAGCGGCCGAGCACGCCGTATAGATTCATGCGCCGCAGCTCGTGGGTCACGCCGACGGGCGCGCACAGAATCTCGATGAACAGGCGATGGTGCCGCGGATTCTGGCGAAACTCCTCGTCGATCAGCCAGACATGCGTGCCGATCAGGCGAATCGTCTCGGCTCGCACGCCGCGCACTTCCGGATGCTGTTGCAGCAGAACGAAGAGCTCGAGCAGTGCGGACGGATAGCGCGCAAAGATCTCCGGATGCGTGACCTCGAGATAGTCGTTGCGGATTTGAAAGCGCGGGTTGACGGGCAGCGGCGGTCCGCTCTGCGTGAGAATCGCCTCGCGAAACAGCTGCAGCAGCATTTCATTCAGCAGGCTGATGTCCATCACGGTGCGGTAGTACTTTTGCATCAGCTGTTCGACCGCAAGGGTGAAGCTCGCATCCTCGTAGCCGAAGAGCTTCGCCAATTTGATCTGGTAGTCGAACAGCAGCCGATCCTCGCGCCGGCCCGTGAGCACGTGCAGTCCGAAGCGCACCTTCCAGAGGAAGGATTGACCGGCTTTCAGCTTGCGCAGCTCCTCGCGCGTCAAAAATCCGTGCGCGACCAATTCGTCGAGCGTGTCGGTGCCGAAGTGGCGCTTCGCAACCCAGCCGATGGTCTGGATGTCGCGCAGGCCGCCCGGGCTCGATTTCACGTTCGGCTCGAGGTTGTAGGCGGTATCGAAGTAGCGATGGTGCCGCTCGGCCTGTTCCTTGCACTTCGCCTCGAAGAAATCCTGCGACGACCAGAGCCGGTCCGAGGCCAATGCGCGGCGCATGCCGGCGAACAGCGACTCGGGACCCGCCAGCAGCCGTGCTTCGAACAGGGTGGTCGCCACGCTGATGTCGGCGAGGCTCTCGCGTTGGCAATCGTCGATGGACCGCACGCTGTGCCCGACCTCGAGACCGATATCCCAGAGGAAAGTCAGAAATCTTTCGATATCGGCTTGCCAGTCCGCCGAATCGCTCTTCGGCAGCAGCACCATGATGTCGATATCGGAACTCGGATGCAGTTCGCCGCGGCCGTACCCGCCCACCGCCACGAGGGCCAGGTCGTCCGCGAACTTGCCGGCGTGGCGAACCCATGCCGCCCGCAAGGCAATGTCGACGAGCCGCGCGCGGTCGCGCACCAAGTCCTCGATGGCGTCATCCGCGACGAACCGCTCCTTCAGCAAATCGGTGCCGCGGTCCAGCGCCTGGCGAAAAATGACGGGCGAGAATTGGCCGCTTTGCAGGGCCTCGGACGCGGCCGTCAAATAGGCCCAATCGGCAGCGGGTTCGAGAAGCTGGTTGCGGGCGTTCAAGAGGCCGCCGCGGCGGCTGGAAGGGCTTCGGCGGCGCCCAGGGTGAGAACCTCGAAACCCGCGTCGGTGACCAGGATCGTATGTTCCCATTGCGCGGACAGCGACTGGTCCTTGGTGACCACCGTCCAGCCGTCGGGCAGCAGCCGGACGTCGCGCCGCCCGGCATTGATCATGGGTTCTATGGTGAACGTCATGCCGGCCGTCAGTTCGAGGCCGGTACCCGGTTTGCCGTAGTGCAAAACCTGCGGATCCTCGTGGTAGATGCGGCCGATGCCGTGCCCGCAGTATTCCCGCACGACCGAAAAGTTGTTGCTTTCGGCATACGTCTGGATTGCGTAGCCGATGTCGCCCAACCGGGCGCCGGGCTTGACCTGCCGTATCCCGCGCCACATGGCCTCTTGACACACGCTCGACAGGCGCCGCGGCAGCACGGCGGCCTGGCCCACCAAGTACATACGGCTGGTATCGCCATGAAAGCCGTCGCGGATCACGGTGACGTCGATGTTGACGATATCGCCGCTTTTCAGCTTCTTGTCGCCGGGAATACCATGGCAGACCACGTGATTCACGGAGGTGCAGATGGTTTTGGGAAAACCGCGGTAATTGAGATTGGCCGGAATGGACTGCAAGTCCTCCACGATGTAATCGTGGCAGCGCTTGTCGAGTTCCTCCGTGGTCACCCCCGGCTGGACAAAAGGCTCGATCATGTCGAGGACGCTGGCCGCCAACCGGCCGGCGGCGCGCATTTTGTCCTGTTCCGCCGGGGATTTGATCGTCACACTCATAGCAACCCAGACTTTGTTTCCGCTAGACGTTCATGGTATAAAGCGCGGCTATTTTTAACAACCCCGCACGCGTGTCGTCACAATCGGCCGGGTGCCCGGCGCAGCTCTTGGAATTGTAGGTATTTGACCCTATTTCAAGGCTTCGACGGGTTGCCGATTGGGATACGCGGAGGCTCAACCCGACCAGGAGATTTTTATGACCAGCGTGTCTATGCGACAGATGCTGGAAGCGGGCGTCCATTTTGGGCACCAAACCCGCTTCTGGAACCCGAAAATGGCCCCGTTCATTTTCGGCGAACGAAACAAAATCCATATCATCAACCTCGAGAAGACCCAGCCCCTGTATGCGCAGGCTGCCGCCTTCATCAAGGGCGTCGCCGCCGAGGGCGGCAAGATCCTGTTCGTGGGAACCAAGCGTTCCGCCCGCGATGCCGTGCAAAAAGAGGCCGCGCGCTGCAGTATGCCTTATGTCAACCAGCGCTGGCTGGGCGGGATGCTCACGAACTTCAAGACCATTCGTCAGTCCATCAAGCGGTTGAACGAATTGGACGACATGGCGCAAAACGGTTCGCTCGACCGGCGCGGCAAGAAGGAGGCGCAGATGCTGCGCCGGGAAATGGACAAGCTGCTGCGCAGCCTCGGCGGTATCCGCGACATGACCGCGCTGCCCGATGCGCTGTTCGTCATCGACGTGGGGCACGAGGAAATAGCCATTCACGAGGCACGCAAGCTGGGTATTCCCGTGGTCGCCGTGGTCGATACGAACTGCTCGCCCGACGGCATCGATTACGTGATTCCCGGCAATGATGACGCCATGCGCGCCATTTTGCTGTACGCCGGCGGGGTCGCCGATTCCGTGCTGGAAGGCAAGGCGTCCTTGCCCGAAGTGCCGGTGGGTGAGGACGAGTTCGTGGAATTGGATGAGGAAGGCAACCCGAAGAAGCGCTCGACGGGGACTGGACGACGTCCGCCGCAGACGCCGGCGCGTGGCGGCAGGAAGCCGCCGCCGCGCCGCAAAGTGCCGGTAACCGTCATCCCGGGCGTGGCCGCAGCGGTGGTCGCGGCCGACGATGTGGAAATCGACGATGTCGATGTGGTCGACGCCGCACCGGCGGAGACGCGGCCCGCCAGCGCGCCGCGCCGGCGGCCGGTCGGCCGCAGCGCGCCGCGGCGCGGGGCTTAAGATCGCGTGGCTCGGGTCGGGCCGCCGGTGGGCCCGCGCTTGGAAACTTGACGATTACTTGGCGATCATTTGAGGGGGACCGTCCGGCGGTCTTGAGCACCATGAATATTACGGCAGAAACAGTCAAACAACTCCGCGAGCGCACCGGCGCGGGCATGATGGAATGCAAGAAGGCGCTGGTCGAGACCAAGGGCGACCTGGACGCCGCGGCCGAACTCATGCGCAAGAGCGGACTCGCCAAGGCCGACAAGAAGTCGGCGCGGGTGGCGGCGGAGGGCACGGTGGTCGCCGAGCGCGACGGCAACAGCGCGGTGCTGGTCGAAGTCAATTGCGAGACCGACTTCGTCGCCCGCAGCGACGAGTTTCAGGCGTTCGCGCGGGACCTGGCCAAGGCTGCGTTGGCGAGGTCTCCCGACAGCCTCGAGGCGCTGCTCGGTTCGGCGAACGGGGCGGGCAGCTTCGAGGATCAGCGCCGGGCATTGATCGCGAAGATCGGTGAGAACATTTCGGTGCGGCGCTTCGTGAAAGTCACGGCGCCCGGCGCGCTCGGCGCCTACATTCACGGCAGCCGTATCGGCAGCCTGGTCGCGCTCGAGGGCGGGGACGAGCCGCTGGCGCGTGACCTGGCCATGCACGTTGCCGCGGCGAATCCGGCCTTCATCGACGCGGGCGAGGTGCCGCAGGCGGTGCTCGACAAGGAGCGTGAGATCCTCACCGACCAAACCAAGGGTGAGAAGAAACCGCCCGAGATCATCGCCAAGATGGTCGAGGGGCGCCTGCGCAAGTACTTGGCGGAAATCACCCTGCTCGGGCAACCGTTCGTCAAGGATCCCGACATCACCGTCGAGAAGCTCGTGAAGAAGGCGGCAGCCAAGGTCGTGCGATTCGTGCGCTACGAGGTGGGCGCGGGCATCGAGAAGAAACAGGATGACTTCGTCGGCGAAGTCATGGCTCAGGTCAAAGCGCAGGAGAAAGAGAAGGATCCGGGGAGCGGCGGCGGTCCGAAGATACATTAGGCTCCGAGCCTCGCTCGTCTTGGACCCCGCGCGAGCGGGGTCTTTTATAGTAGGGTACAGGAAATGACCGACACCAACGCCACGGCACGCTACCGCAGAATTCTGGTCAAATTATCCGGCGAAGCGCTGCTCGGAAGCGAAGACTACGGTATCGATCCGCAAATCCTGAAACGCATCGCCGGCGAAATCCGCGATCTGACCCAGATGGGGGTGCAGGTGGCGGTGGTGCTGGGCGGCGGCAACATCTTCCGCGGGGCGGGCCTCGCGCGCGCGGGGATGGACCGCGTTACCGCCGATCACATGGGGATGCTGGCGACCGTCATCAATGCGCTGGCGATGCAGGACGCGCTCGAAAGCCTGGGCACCTACGCGCGAGTCATGTCGGCTTTGCGCATCAACGAGGTTTGCGAGGATTACATCAGGCGGCGCGCGGTGCGCCATTTGGAGAAGGGTCGCGTGGTCATATTCGGCGCCGGCACCGGCAACCCGTTTTTCACCACCGACACGGCCGCCTCGCTGCGCGCCATCGAGATCAATGCCGAGATCCTGCTGAAGGCGACCAAGGTCAACGGGATCTATGATTCGGATCCGAATCTGAACCCCGACGCCAAGCGCTACACGCATTTGACCTTCGACAAGGTACTCAGCGACCGGCTGAACGTGATGGATGCGACCGCGATCGTCATGTGCCGCGAAAATAACTTGCCGCTGCAGGTATTCAACCTGTTCAATGCCGGCGATCTGTTGCGTATTGTTCAAGGCGAGGACGTCGGCACCGTCGTCTCCGCCGGGTCTTAAGGGGGGCGTCATGCTCGAGGATCTCAAGAAGGATGCTGCGCAGCGCATGGCCAAATGCGTCTCGACATTCCGGGACCAGTTGAAGAAGCTGCGCACCGGGCGTGCGCACACCAGCCTGATCGAGCACATCAAGGTGGACTACTACGGTTCGGAGATGCCCCTGAACCAGGTGGCGAATATCGCGACCGAGGATGCCCGCACGCTCACCGTTACACCGTGGGAGAAATCCATGGTGCCGATCATCGAAAAAGCCATCTACAAGTCCGATCTTGGGCTGACGCCGAACACGGCCGGAACGCTGATCCGGATTTCCATGCCCGCGCTGACCGAGGAGCGGCGGCGCGACATCACCAAAGTCGTGCGATCCGAAGCGGAGGGGGCCCGGGTCGCGGTGCGCAACGTGCGCCGCGAGGTGATGAACGAATTGAAGGAAATGCTCAAGGAGAAGCTAATCGCGCAGGATGAAGAGCGCCGCGGGCAGGATGAGATCCAAAAATTGACCGACAAATACGTTGCGGAAATCGATCATGCGATGGCGGAAAAGGAAAAGGAACTGATGCAGGTCTAGGCTTAAGGAGCTTGTCCGAGTATATGCAGCACCCGCACACATCGTGAACACAATGGCCGATTCGCCGCAGCATGTCGCGATCATCATGGACGGCAATGGTCGCTGGGCGCGTTCGCGCGGCTTTCCGCGGGCGGCCGGTCATCGGGCGAGCGTCAAGGTCGTACGCAAGATCGTGGAGGAGTGCGCGCGCCGCCACGTCGAGTACCTGACGCTGTTCGCGTTCAGCAGCGAGAATTGGCGCAGGCCGCCCGATGAAGTCGGGATGCTCATGGGTCTTTTCCTGGATGTACTGCAGCGTGAAGTCGACGACCTGCACCGCAATGGCGTGCGCCTGCGTTTCCTCGGCGATCGGAACCTGTTGGGCGCGGCGTTGACCCAGCGCATGGTGGCTGCCGAGTCGCTGACGGCGGGCAATGGCGGCTTGGGGTTGATGGTGGCGCTCGGCTACGGCGGCCGCTGGGATTTGACGCAGGCGTGCCGGTCTTTGGCGGCCGAGGCGGCCGCCGGGGCCCTGCTGCCCTCCGAGATCGGCGAACCCGAGATCGCGGCCCGGCTGGCGCTCGCGGGAATTCCGGATCCCGACTTGTTGATCCGCACCGGCGGCGAACAGCGCATCAGCAATTTTCTACTGTGGAATCTTGCCTACACGGAGATGTATTTCACCGACGTCCTGTGGCCCGAGTTCGGGCCGGCCCATCTCGAGGCGGCGCTGCAGTTCTATGCGCAGCGCGAACGGCGATTCGGCAAGACTTCCGCGCAGATCGCCGCCAAAGCCAATGCTTAGGATTCGCATCCTTACGGCGTCCGTCCTGGGGATGGGCTTGCTCGTCAGTCTCTTCGCGTTGCCCGCGCCGTGGACGGTGTTGGTGTTCGCGGCGGTGTTCACCGCGGGCGCTTGGGAATGGACCGGTTTCGGCGGGCTGCGCGGCCGCACGGCGCGCCTGATGTGCACGGCCGCCGCCGCCGCCTTGCTCGCCTTGAGCTGGGAGTGGAGCGATACCCCCGCGCATCTGATGCGGCTGCTCGAGCTGGCGTGCGCGTGGTGGGCCATCGCGTTTGGGTGGCTGACCTTCGCTCCGGAGCGGCACCGGCCGGGGCTCGCGCTTCTGTGCGGCATCCCGGTGCTGGTGCCGGCGTTCATTGCGCTCGCCCGGGTGCTGGTCGCGGCACGCGGCTTTGCGCGCGGTCCGGAGATGGTGCTTTGGATGCTGCTCCTGGTGTTTGCCGCCGACATCGGCGCTTTCTTCGCCGGACGCCGGTGGGGTCGGCGCAAGTTGGCGCCGCACGTCAGTCCGGGCAAGACCTGGGAGGGCGCGATCGGCGGCCTGGCCGCGGTGGCCGGGGTCGCCCTGACGGGCGCGCTGCACTTCGATCTGCCGCCGGCGGGCTGCGTCGCGTTCGGCTGCGCCGTCGGCGCATTTTCCATCATCGGCGATCTCACCGAGAGCATGTTCAAGCGTGCTGCCGGCCTCAAGGACAGCGGCAACCTGTTGCCCGGCCATGGCGGCGTCCTGGATCGCATCGACAGCGTGACGGCCGCCGCACCGCTGTACGCACTGGGCCTGTTCGGGTCCGGGGTGATCGAATGAGCGGGCCGCGCGGCATCGCCATCCTGGGTTCGACGGGCAGCATCGGCCGCAGCACGCTCGCCGTGGTCGGCCTGCACCCGGAACAGTTCCGGGTCGCCATGCTGGGCGCCTACGGCAGTTGGCAGACCGTGGTCGAGCAGGCGCGCCGCTTCGAGCCCGAGGTCGTCGTTCTCGTCGACCCCGCCGCCGCCGCGCAGGCCCGGACGGCGCTCCGGGACTGCGGGTCGAAGACGCGCGTGGACAGCGGGGTTGCCGCGCTCGCCGCCGCGGTGACCGCTGACGACGTGCACGTGGTCATGGCGGCCATCGTCGGCGCCGCCGGCCTCATGCCGACCCTGGCCGCGGTGCGCGCCGCCAAGCGGGTGCTGCTCGCCAACAAGGAGGCGCTGGTGATGGCCGGCCAGCTGCTGATGGACGAGGTGCACCGCGCCGGCACCGAAATCATCCCGATCGACAGCGAGCACAACGCGATATTCCAGTGCATGCCGGCGAACTATTTGCCCGGCGACGTGGCCCGCGGCGTGACCCGCGTGATTCTGACGGCGTCGGGAGGACCATTTCGTTCGACGGACATGGCGCGTCTGCCGCATGTCACCCCCGATGAGGCGTGCAATCACCCGAAGTGGAAGATGGGCCGCAAGATCTCGGTCGATTCCGCCACGCTCATGAACAAGGGCCTCGAGGTCATCGAGGCGACGCTGCTGTTCGGCCTGCCCGAGTCGCAGGTCGAGGTGGTGGTGCATCCGCAGAGTCTGGTGCATTCGCTGGTCGAATACGTCGATGGTTCCTTGTTGGCGCAGCTCGGCGCGCCCGACATGCGCACGCCGATCGCCCAGGCCCTGGCATGGCCGGAGCGCGTGGCTTCCGGTGTACAATCGCTCGATATGGCCCAGATCGGGCGGTTGGACTTCGAGCCGCCGGATCATGTGCGCTTCCCCGGTCTCGGATTGGCTCGAGCGGCGGCGCGTGCCGGTGGTACGGCGCCGACGGTGTTGAATGCGGCCAACGAGGTGGCGGTCCAGGCGTTTCTCGACCACGGCTTGAACTTTACCGGCATTGCCACGGTCATTGACCAAGTGCTGCAGCGCTTCGAATCGTCCCCGGTCAAAGCCCTGGGCGACGTGTTGGACGCTGATGCCGCCGCGCGACGGCTGGCGGGGGCGTTGATAAGCCAGGGCGCGGGAGCATTAAAGTGAAGTATTTGATATTCATCGCTGCCTTTCTGGTCGCCATCGGCATTCTGGTCGCCGTCCACGAATTCGGTCACTACTGGGTTGCCAAGCGGCTCGGCTTCAAGGTGTTGCGCTTCAGCATCGGTTTCGGCAAGCCGCTGTTGAAGCGCGTCGGCCGCGACGCCGACCGCACCGAGTATTGTGTCGCTGCCATCCCGTTGGGCGGCTACGTGAAGCTGCTCGATGAGCGGGAGGGAGAGGTCTCCGCGCACGAACTGCACCGCTCGTTCACCCGCCGTCCCGTTTGGCATCGCATTGCCGTGCTGCTCGCGGGTCCTGCGATGAATCTGATCTTCGCCGCCGTGCTGTACGCGGTTCTGGCGATGATCGGATCGCAAATCGTCAAGCCGATGGTCGGCCAGGTGCGGCCCGACAGTCCTGCCGCCGTGGCGGGCCTGAAGCGCGGCGATGAGATCGTGAGTGTCGGCGACCGCAAGGTCGAGGACAGCGAGGATCTGCAGATCGCCCTGATTCGCAGGTTCTCCGACGACGGCGTGGTGCCGCTCGGCATACGGCGCGACGGCACACTGCAGTCGGTGACGATACGCGTCACCGAGGACCGCCTCGCCCTTACCGAGCCGGGACGGCTCATGCCGGGCCTCGGCTTCGACCTTGCGACCTGGAGCGCCAAAACGTCGGTTCAGGAGGTGCCGCCGGACAGTGCGGGCGGCCGGGCCGGCCTCAAGCCGGGCGACCGAATCGTGTCGGTCGACGGGCAGCCGATCGTCAACATGATGGACTTCCAGTCGCTGGTGAGCAGCGCGCCGGGACGCGATATTTCGATCGAAGTCGAGCGGGACGGCGCGCATTTGCGTATCGTAGCGGCCGTGGCCAGGGTGATGGATCAGGGCCGGCCGATCGGCCGGCTCGGAATCATGCTCGAAGAGGGCGCCCGGGTGTGGCCGCCGGGCGTGGTCGGCATGCGCCGCTCGGGACCCTTCGATGCGGCGGTGATCGGCGTCAAGAAGACCTGGGACATGTCCTCGCTGACGGTGCAAATGCTGTGGCGGATCGTCACCGGCCAGGTGTCGGCGAAGAACATCAGCGGACCGATAAGCATCGCCGAGTTCGCCGGCATCAGTGCTTATTTGGGCGCAACGGCATTCGTTGCCTTTCTCGCGATCATCAGCGTGAGTCTGGGGGTTTTGAATCTGATGCCGGTCCCGTTGCTGGACGGCGGCCAGGTCGTCTATCAGCTGGTGGAGGCGGTGAAGGGCAGTCCGCTGTCGGAGCGTGCGCAGAATTTTGGTCAGCAGGTCGGCATCGCCTTGTTGGTCGTATTGATGAGCCTCGCGTTTTATAACGATATTTCAAGACATTTCAATTAACGGGAAATCATGATTCATCGAGATTGCATTCGGTCGTTGTCGCGTGCGGCTTGAGTTTTGGCTTTTTGGCTTGGTGGCCCTCGCCATCCAGCCGCTCGGGGCCCCGGTTCATGCACAGGCGCCCGCTCCGGAGGAAAATTTCACCGTCGGGGACATTCGCATCGAAGGACTGCAGCGGATTTCCGAAGGCACGGTATTCAACTATCTGCCCGTGAACATCGGCGATCACCTGGACGGCCAGCGGATCGGCGAGGCCATGCGCGCACTGTATGCCACCGGATTTTTCCGCGACGTGGAACTGCGCCGCGACGGCAATACCTTGCTGGTGGTCGTGATCGAGCGCCCCTCGATCGCGAAATTCGAGATCAAGGGTAACAAGGACATCAAGACCGAGGATCTGCAGAAAAGCCTGCGCAACGTCGGACTCGCAACCGGCAAAACCTTCGACCGGTCGGTGCTGGACGAGGTCAAGCAGTATCTCACCGATCAATACTTCAGCCGCGGCAAGTACGCGGTGCGGGTCGATACCAAGATCACGGAGTTGCCCGGCAACAAGGTCGACGTCATCGTCGACATCAAGGAAGGCAAGCGCGCGAAGATCGAAGAGATAAATCTGGTGGGCGACACCAAGTTCAAGGAAAAGGACGTCCTCGAGGGCTTCGAGCTGCATACGCCGAACTGGCTGTCCTGGTACAAGCAGGACGACCGGTACTCGCGCGAGTCGTTGACCGGCGACTTGGAGAAGCTGCGCTCGTATTACATGGATCGCGGCTACGCGAATTTCCAGATCGAATCGACGCAGGTAACCATCGCTCCCGAGAAGGACGACATGTACATCACGGTGAACGTCAGCGAGGGCGACGTTTTCCGGGTGGCCGATATCAAACTCGCGGGCACGATGGTGGTTCCCGAATCGGAGCTGCGCAAGCTGTTGCTCATCAAACCGGGCGACATTTTCTCGCGTAAAGCGGTGACGAGCTCGCAGCAGCTCATGAGCTACCGCCTGGGCGCCGACGGATATGCGTTCGCCAAGATCGATCCCGTACCGACGCCCGACAACGACAAGAAGACCGTGTCGATCACGTTCTTCATCGAACCGGGCAACCGGGTCTACGTCCGGCACATCAATTTCAACAACATCACCGCGATCAACGACGAAACATTGCGCCGTGAAATGCGCCAGCTCGAAGGCGGTTGGCTGTCAAATTCCGCGATCGAGCGTTCCAAGGAGCGCTTGCAGCGCCTGCCCTACGTGGAGAAGGTGGAATTCGAGACGAAGCCGGTCGCCGGCAGCGCCGATCTGGTGGATGTCGACTACAACATCAAGGAGGGGTTGCCGGGTCAGTTCGGCGGCGGCATCGGTTACTCGGAGGCTCAGAAATTCAGCCTGAACGGCAATTTCGTGCACAGCAACTTCATGGGAACCGGCGAGCGCGTCGCGGTGGAAGTCAATGCGGGCAAGTACAGCAAGAGCTATGTGCTCTCGCAGACCAATCCCTACACCACCATCGACGGCGTGTCGCGCACCGCCTCGTTCTCCTATCGGGACATCACGCAATTCGTCGCGGCGAGCTCCAAATTCTCGACCAAGCAGCTCACCTTGGCGAACCAGTGGTCGTACCCCATCACCGAGTACCAGTACCTGCAGGCTGGCGTGTCGGCGAACAAGAACACGCTGGTGGTCTCGCAGGGCTACAGCGCCCAACAGGCCGTCGACTGGGTGAAGTCCAACGGCTCGACGTTCCAGCGCGAACTCGACGATACCAACGGCGACGGGGTCATCAACTCCCTGGACAGCCCGTATACGGTCTACGGCACCGACTTCTATACCTACGAGGTGACGGGGGGATGGAATTTCGACACCCGCAACAGGGCGCTGTTCGCCGACCGCGGCTTTCACCTCGCCGTCTCCGGGCGCTATGCCGTGCCGATCAGCACGGTTCGCTATTACGCAACAAATTTCCAATACCTGCAGTACATCCCGGTATGGCACAAGTGGCTCTTGTCGTTCAATTCGACCCTGGACTATGCGGAACCCCTGGGTAAGACGACCGCGCTGCCACCCTATTTGAATTATTTCGCCGGCGGCCCGGACAGCGTTCGCGGGTATCGCGAAAGCACCCTGGGTCCCAGGGACAATATCGGCATCGGCAACCCCTACGGCGGCAACCTGCGGGTGGTCGACCGCCTGGAGCTGCTATTCCCCGTCCCCGAGAAATGGAAAAGCGCCGCGCGGATCAGCTGGTTCTACGATGTCGGCAACGTCTTCCAGACCGGAGACAAGGTCAAATTCCTGGGGGAAGACGACATTACGCCGGTCAATTACCATTTCGCTTATGATAATCTAAAGAGATCGACCGGAATCGCGGTGCAGTGGCTTGCACCGCTGGGCTTGTTCCGGTTCTCATACGGGATTCCATTAAACGCGTATCCCGGCGACACGGTGAGATTCAACGACGAGACAGAGCGTTTTCAGTTTTCTATCGGTCAAGCGTTTTGACCCACCATTACTCGAGGTCCTAAAGATCAACATGTCGACTTTCAATCACAGCATTCTGTTCTTGACTCTTTGCGTGTGTGGTCTCGCCACTGCGCAACAGGCAAGCGCGGAAGTCAAAATGGGCGTCGTGAATTTTCAAAAATTGCTCGAAGAAGCGCCGCAAACCAAGACGGCCATGCAAGCCCTCGAAAACGAGTTCGCGCCGCGGCGTCGTGAATTGCTGACCATGCAGAACGACCTGAAGGCCAAGGACGAGAAATTGCAGAAGGAAGGCGCGGTGATGGCCGAGGCCGACCGCGCCAAGGCGGAGAAGTCCCTGCGCGATCAGCAGCGCGAGTTCTCGCGCAAGGCGGGGGAATTCCAGGATGATGCCTCGACCCGCCGCAACGAGGAGATCGGCAAGGTGCAGCGCTATCTGGTGCAGGAGATCCAAGGCTACGCGACCGCCCAGGGGTTTGATCTCGTGTTGGGCGATGGCGTGTTCTATGCGAAGGCCCCGCTCGACATCACCGCGAACGTGCTGGCCGTGCTCGCCACCAAGCCGGCGAGCCTGCCGGCCGCAGCGCCTGTGCCCGCCGGCGCGGCCGCCAAGCCGACCACTCCGCCCAAATAACCGACAGGCACGCCGACCACCGCAGTCAAGGACGTCACGTGCATGGGGATTACAGCCTAGGCGAACTGGCGGTGCGGTTCGGGTTGGAGTTGCGCGGCAATCCCGCGTTGCGGGTTTCGCATGTCGCCACGCTGTCTCAGGCGACCGAGGGCGCGCTAAGTTTCCTGGCGAATTCCCGGTACCGCAAGCACCTCGGCTTGTCGCGGGCCACTGCGATCGTGGTGGCGCCGGCCGATGCGGAGGCCTGCCGGGTCGCGGCGCTGGTCGATCCCAACCCCTACCTGACCTATGCGCAGATTGCCGCGCTCATGTATCCGGTTGCGCCGGCCGCGGCCGGAATTCACCCGAGCGCCGCGGTGGCCAGCGATGCGCATGTGGCGGACACGGCCTCGGTGGGACCGCTCAGCGTGATCGAGGCGGGCGCCCACATCGGCGAGCGGGTCCAGGTCGGCGCGGGCTGTACGATCCTCGCCGGGGCGCGCGTCGGCAACGATACCCAATTGATGCCGCGGGTCACGTTGTACGCCGCCGTCAGCATCGGCGCGCGCTGCCTGGTGCACTCGGGCGCGGTGATCGGCGCCGACGGATTTGGCTTTGCGCCCGATGACGGGACGTGGTTCAAGGTCCCGCAGGTGGGCAGTGTGCGGATCGGCGATGATGTGGAGATTGGCGCAAACACGACCATAGACCGCGGCGCCATCGAGGATACGATCGTCGAGAATGGAGCAAAGCTGGACAATCAGATCCAGGTCGGTCACAACGTGCTCATCGGGGCGCACACGGCCATTGCGGCCTGCACCGGGATATCCGGCAGCACGACCATCGGCAAGCGCTGCATGATCGGCGGAATGGTGGGATTCGCGGGGCATTTGACGATAGCGGATGATGTGACGGTCACGGGCTGCAGTCTGGTGAGCGCCTCGATCCGGCAGGCCGGCAGCTATTCGAGCGGCATGCCTACGGTCGAGACGCGGTCGTGGCGGCGCATGGTGGCACACTTACGGCGATTCGCTGAAAAGGAGCGGTGATGGCGGAACCCTTCAAGATGGATATTGAAGCGATCATGCGGCAATTGCCGCATCGGTATCCCTTCTTGTTGGTGGATCGCGTGCTCGCCTGCGAACCGGGGAAGTACGTGCACGCATTGAAGAACGTGACGTTCAACGAGCCGTTCTTCCCGGGGCATTTCCCGCACCGGCCGGTCATGCCCGGCGTCATCATCATCGAGGCGCTGGCTCAGGCGGCCGGCATACTCGCGTTCAAAACCGTCCAAGTCGTCCCGGACGACGATACGCGCTTCTATTTCGTCGCGATCGACCACGCCCGGTTCCGCAAGCCGGTGGAACCCGGCGATCAGCTGATTCTCAAGGTGGTCCTGAAACGCGCCTTCAAGGGCATCTGGAAGTTCGCGTGCATCGCGGAAGTCGACAATCAGGAGGTCGCGTCGGCCGAGATCATGGTGGCGCCGGAAACCAAGGGTCCGCAGACGAAGACCGCGGCGGATGCGGGAGATGCGGGAGATGCGGGATGATCGACTCGCGCGCGGTGGTCTCGCCGCAAGCGGAGATCGCGGCGACCGTGGAGGTCGGGCCGTTCAGCATCATCGGCCCGGACGTGAGCATCGGGGCCGGCACGTGGATTGGACCGCACGTGGTGCTCAACGGACCGACCCGGATCGGCTCGGACAACAAGATTTTCCAGTTCGCCTCGCTGGGCGACGCGCCGCAGGACAAAAAATATCAGGGCGAGCGGACCCGGCTTGAAATAGGCGACCGCAATGTCATTCGCGAGTTCGTCACCGTCAACCGGGGCACGGTGCATGGCGATGGCGTGACCCGCATCGGCGATGACAATCTTCTCATGGCGTACTCGCACGTCGCGCACGACTGCCGGCTCGGCAATCAAATCGTCCTGTCGAACGTCGCCACCTTGGGCGGTCACGTCGAGATCGGCGATTTCGCCATCCTCGGCGGATTATCGGCGGTGCATCAATACACCAAGGTCGGCGCGTATTGCTTCATCGCCAATAACGCGGCCGTGACACGCGATGTGCCGCCCTATGTGATGGCGGTCGGACAGCCGGCCGAGCCGCACAGCGTCAATGCCGTGGGCATGAAGCGCCGCGGCTTCACCGATGAGCAGGTCCGCAACGTTCGCCGCGCCTACCGCTTGCTCTACCGTTCCGGCCTGAAACTCAAGGCGGCGCTGGAGGAACTCGACGCGGCGGCCCTCACCCAGGCTGAGATCCGCCCCTTCGTCGACTTCATCAGACGCAGCGCGCGCAGCATCGTTCGTTAGGAACTACCGGTGCCGCTGCGGGTGGGGATGGTGGCGGGGGAGGCGTCCGGCGACACGCTCGGCGCAGGTTTGATCCTCGCGCTGCGGCGGCTCGCGCCGGATGCGCGGTTTTTCGGCGTGGCGGGACCCAAGATGCGCGCCGCCGGGTGCGAGGTCTGGGAGCCTTGCGAATCCCTGGCCGTCATGGGCCTGTTCGAGATTCTGCGTGACCTGCCGCGCCTGATGCGGTTGCTCGCACGCCTGCGGCGCTCGTTCATCGCGGCCCGGCCGGATGTGTTCGTGGGCATCGACGCCCCCGATACCAACCTGCGGCTGGCCCGGCACATTCATGCGGCCGGCATTCCAACGGTGCAATACGTGAGCCCTCAAGTGTGGGCCTGGCGCCGGCATCGGGCGCGGACCATGCATGAATCGATCGATCTGGTGCTGTGCCTCCTGCCGTTCGAAAAAAGCTTCTACGACGGCCAGGGAATCGCGGCGGAGTTTGTCGGACATCCGCTGGCGGACGCCATACCCCTGACGGTCGATCGTGATGTCGCGCGTGCGACGCTGGGGCTGGCGGCCGGCGGCCCGATCGTGGCCCTGCTGCCCGGCAGCCGGCGAGGCGAGGTGACGCGGCTGGCCGATGATTTCGCGCGCACGGCGCTGTGGATGGCGGCGCAGCGGCCCGGCCTCAGTTTCATCGCGCCCATGGCGAGTCCGCCGGCGCGAGAAATCTTCGCAGCCTCGCTCCGGCGCATTGCGCCCCGCCTGCCGGTGATGCTGCTGGACGGACAGGCGCAAAGCGCGCTCATCGCGGCGGACGTGGTCTTGGTCGCCTCCGGGACCGCGAGTCTGGAGGCGGCCCTGTGTAAACGCCCCATGGTGGTGGTCTACCGGCTGGGAACCCTGACGGCTTGGCTGCTGCGGCGCCTGAACCTGGTGAAATCGCGGTTCTTTGCGCAGCCAAATTTGCTTGCAGATCGCCGCGTCGTCGGCGAGTATTTTCAGGAGGAGATCGTTCCGGAGTCGATCGGGGCCGAGCTGCTGAGGTGGCTGGATGACAAGCCGCGGCGCGAGGCATTGGAGCATGAGTTCTTGGCAATTCATTCCCACCTCAGGCTCGACGCCAGCGCTCGCGCTGCCGAAGCGATATTCGCGCTGTCGAACCGCGGGCCGGCCCAGCGGGGGACGGTCCAGCGGCGCCGCCTGCCGCAGTCGCCGGGGCTCGAATGAAGTTGCGGGTCGCCGGGGTCGACGAAGCCGGCCGTGGCCCTCTGGCGGGCCCCGTGGTGGCGGCAGCGGTGATCCTGCGGCCGGGTCGTCCCATTGCGGGGATGGCCGACTCGAAGGTCCTGACCGCGCAGAGACGCACGAGTCTCGGCGCCGTGATCCGGCGCCGCGCGCTATGCTTCGGCATCGGGTGGGCCGATCCGGCGGAGATCGACTCGCTGAACATTCTGCATGCCACCTTCCTCGCCATGCGCCGCGCCGTGCTGTCGATGGCGTGTTGCCCGGACTTGCTGTTGGTGGACGGCAATCGGCTACCGCAGCTCGGCGGGTTGGGGCGCGACCTGACGGCGCGCGCGATCATCGGCGGCGATGCAACGGAGGCGGCTATCAGCGCGGCATCCATCCTGGCGAAGACGGCCAGAGACCACTATATGTATCAAATGCATGCGCTCTATCCTGAATATGATTTCGCACGCCACAAGGGCTATGCGACGGCGCTGCACCGGCGGCTTCTGGCGCAGCATGGGCCCTGCCCGCTGCATCGGCGCTCATTCGCCTTCGATCTCGACCCGGACGCGGACCTTGGGTCCGCTGCGGAGCGCTGAGCGTTGAGCCAGTTCGTGCATCTGCGGCTGCATACCGAGTATTCGTTGCTCGACGGCATCGTACGCGTGCCCGAATTGATGACGGCGGTGGCGGCGGCGGGCATGCCGGCGGTTGCGCTCACCGACCAGAGCAACTTGTTCGCGATGGTGAAATTCTACAAAGAAGCGTTGGGCGCCGGCGTGAAGCCGCTGATCGGGGTGGACGCGTGGATTCGCGAGGCAAGCCGGGACACGCGCGGCGCGTCCCCGAACGCCGCGCCGAACGCGGCGGCGTCGCGCATCGTGTTACTGTGCCAAAACCTCGTGGGCTACCGGCATCTGACTCAACTCGTGACGCGTTCGTTTCTCGAGGGCCAGCAGCGCGGGGCTCCCATGTTCGAGCGCGCGTGGCTGCAGCGCGACGTGCTCGAGGGATTGATCGTCTTGTCGGGAGGCCAGGAAGGGGACATCGGGCAGGCGTTCGCGCGGGGCAAGGACGAGGATGCGGCACGCTGCCTCGCACGCTGGCAGGCATTGTGCGGCGACCGCTTCTATCTCGAGGTGCAGCGCACGGGGCGAGCCGGCGAGCAGACCTACGCCGAGGCGGTGCTGGATCTGGCGCAGTCGCGCGGGGTGGCCGCCGTCGCCACCAACGATGTGCGTTTCCTGACGCGGCCGGAGTTCGAGGCGCATGAGGCGCGCGTTTGCATTCACGACGGCGCGCTGCTGGCGGATGCCAGCCGGCCGCGGCGCTACTCCGAGGACCAATATCTCAAGACTCCGGTGGAAATGGCCGAGCTGTTTGCCGACGCGCCGGAACTGCTCGAGAACACGGTCGAGGTGGCCAAGCGCTGTTCGCTCGAAATCACCTTGGGCGCCTCCATGCTGCCCGCCTATCCGGTGCCGGCCGGAAGCAGCACCGAGCAGTTTCTTCGGGACGAGTCGCAGCGCGGCCTCGACGAACGGCTTGAACAGGCGAGGACTCTACAGGGCGCGGCGCCGGATGCCGCGGCCTACGCAGAACGGCTGTCGCTCGAGCTTGGCGTCATTTGCAGCATGGGATTCGCCGGCTACTTCCTGATCGTGGCGGATTTCATCCGTTGGGCGCGCGGCAACGGTGTACCGGTCGGACCCGGACGCGGCTCGGGGGCGGGCTCGTTGGTGGCATATGCCCTCGGCATCACCGATCTCGATCCGATCGAGCATGACCTGCTGTTCGAGCGGTTCCTGAATCCGGAGCGCGTGTCGATGCCGGATTTCGACGTGGATTTCTGCATGGAAGGGCGCGACCGCGTCATCGAGTACGTCGCCGGGAAATACGGCCGCGAACGTGTCTCGCAGATCATCACCTACGGCACCTTGGCGGCCAAGGCCGTGGTGCGCGACGTGGGGCGCGTGCTCGGCCACAATTACGGCTACGTCGATAAAATCGCGAAGTTGATCCCCTTCGAGATCGGCATTACCTTGGACAAGGCGCTGGCTCAAGAAGAGGAGCTCAGGCGCCTGTACGAGGGCGACGAGGCGGTGCGTGAATTGATCGATCTGGCGCGCTCGCTCGAAGGACTCGCCCGCAACGCCGGCACGCACGCGGGCGGCGTCGTGATCGCGCCGTCCGTGCTCACGGACTTCACGCCCCTGTACTGCGAAGAGGGCAGTACCACGCCGGTCACGCAATTCGACAAGGACGACGTCGAAGCTGCCGGGCTCGTCAAGTTCGACTTCTTGGGGTTGCGCACGCTCACCATCATCGATTGGGCGGTGCGCGACATCAACGCCCAACGCCGGCGATTGGGCGAGCCCAACATCATCATGAGCGCGTTGCCGATGGACGACGCTCCCACCTATCAGCTGCTCAAGAGTTGCAGGACCACCGCGGTGTTTCAGCTCGAATCGCGCGGCATGAAGGACCTCATTCGCCGCCTGCAGCCGGACCGGTTCGGCGACATCGTGGCCCTGGTCGCGCTGTTCAGGCCGGGGCCTCTACAATCCGGCATGGTCGATGACTTCATCGCGCGCAAGCACGACACCAGCGGCGCCACCATCGACTACCTGCACCCTGATCTCAAGCCCGTGCTCGAGGCGACCTACGGCGTGATCCTCTACCAGGAACAGGTCATGCAGATCGCGCAGATCCTCGCCGGCTATACGCTCGGAGGCGCGGATCTGCTACGCCGCGCCATGGGCAAGAAAAAGCCGGAGGAAATGGCCAAGCAGCGCTCGGTGTTCGTGTCCGGCGCCGTGGCGCGCAGCGTGCCCGAAGCGCAAGCCACCATGATTTTCGATTTGATGGAAAAATTTGCGGGCTACGGCTTCAACAAGTCGCATTCGGCGGCGTACGCGTTGCTGTCCTATCAAACGGCGTGGCTGAAGGCGCATTATCCGGCGGCCTTCATGGCCGCCGTGCTGTCGTCGGATATGGACAAGACCGACAAGGTGGTCACGCTCATCGACGAGTGCGCCAGCATGACCCTTACCGTGGAGCCACCGGACGTCAATGCGTCAGCCTACGCGTTCCGGGTGTCCGGACCGAAGAGCATCCGCTACGGCATGGGCGCCATCAAGGGCGTGGGCGCCTCCGCGGTGGACGCCATCATCGAGGAACGCACGGCCAACGGTGCGTACTGCAGTCTTCCGGATTTGTGCCGCCGCGTCGATTTGCAGCGCGTCAATCGCCGCGTGTTCGAGGCCCTGATTCGTTCCGGCAGCTTGGACGGCATCGGCGCGAATCGCGCCTCGCTGACCGCCCAGCTCGAGCGGGCCGTGCATCTCGGCGAACAAAACTCGCGCGCCATGAGTGTGGGCCAGGTGGACCTGTTCGGCTTGACCACCGCCGACGACACGGCGGTAGCCGACTGGAGCGACGCGCAGCGCCTGGCCGGAGAGCGCGAAACCCTCGGGCTGTTCCTGACGGGCCATCCGATCACCCCGTATGAGCCGGATCTCAAGTCTTTGGTGGGCGCGCGCCTCGCGGACGTGGGCGGCCCGCGCCCGGTCGCCGCAAAACCAGCGCCGGGCGGGGGCGAACGGAGCTGGACCGCGCAGAAACCCGCCACGGTCGCCGGACTGGTGCTCGAGATCCGCCGCCGGCCGAATCGCGTGACGCTGATTCTCGATGACCGCACGGGACGCCTGGAAGTGAGTCTGTACGAGGAAACGTTCCAGCAGCACCGCGACATCATCGTCAAGGATGCCATTCTCGTCGTGGACGGCGCGCTGCGCTATGACGACTTCATTGAAGCATGGCGGCTGCAGGCGAAATCGTTGATGGACATCGACCGTGCGCGGGAGCGCTATGCGCGGCGGCTGTGGCTGCGCTGGCCGGCCGTTTTCGACGGTCCTGGCGGCATGAACCGATTCGAGGACCTGTTGAAGCCGTACCTGCGGGGGCCCTGTGGCGTCAGCGTGGTCGTGAACCGCCCGGATTACTCGGGCCGGCTAAATTTGGGTGATGCCTGGTCGGTTCGCCCGACCCGCGAGTTGCTCGACAAACTGTCCGCAATGGTCGGACGCGACGGGTGGCATTTGGTGTATGGTCCGCGAAATGACTTTCGTGGCGAGGAAAGCTCTTCATGGCAATGAATTTTCTTGAATTTGAACAGCCGATCGCTGAACTCGAGGCAAAGATCGAAGAACTGCGCTTCCTGGGCGCGGATTCGAACGTCAACATTTCGGAAGAAATCAGACGTCTGCAATCGAAGAGCCGGGCCTTGACCAGCAGCATTTTTTCGAACTTGTCGCCATGGCAGATCACCCAGCTGGCGCGCCATCCGCAGCGTCCCTACACGCTCGACTACGTATCCATGATCTTCACCGATTGGCACGAGCTGCACGGGGACCGCATGTACAGCGATGACCTGGCCATCGTCGGCGGACTGGCGCGATTGGACGGGTTGCCGGTGATGTTGATCGGTCAACAGAAGGGACGCGATACCAAGGAGCGCGTGCGCCGCAACTATGGCATGCCGAAGCCGGAAGGCTACCGCAAGGCGCTGCGGCTGATGCGCATGGCCGAGCGCTTTCGCATCCCGGTGATCACGCTGATCGACACGCCGGGCGCCTATCCCGGCATCGGCTCGGAGGAGCGCGGGCAGAGCGAAGCCATCGCGCGAAATCTGTTTGAGATGTCGAACCTGGCGGCCCCGGTGCTGAGCGTGGTGATCGGGGAAGGCGGGTCGGGCGGTGCGCTCGCGATCGGCGTGTGCGACCGGTTGGTGATGTTGCAGTTCAGTATCTACGGGGTGATCTCCCCCGAGAGTTGCGCGTCCATTCTATGGAAAAGCACCGACAAGAAGGAGATTGCCGCCGACGCCATGGGGGGCACCGCGGATCGGCTCAAGAAGCTCGGTCTGGTCGACGAGGTGCTGAAGGAACCGCACGGCGGCGCGCATCGCGATCCGCAGGCCATGGCGGACGCGGTGAAACAAAGCATGATCAAACATTTAGCGGAGCTTTGTAATCAGCCCGTGACGACCTTGCTGGATGCGCGGCAGGCGCGCCTGCGCGGCTTCGGCGTTTTCCGGGACGGGTAGCCCGCGGGCGGCGACGCGCAACACAATGAGCTTTTCGGCGGTCTCCCTCCGTGCGGTCCTCGAGGCCAATACGCCGATCGCAGCGACCGGGTTGGTCGTCGCCGTCAGCGGCGGCGCGGATTCGGCGTGTTTGCTGACCGCCCTGGTGCAACCGGGCGCCGCGCCGTTCCGCAACTTGCCGGTGCGTGCCGTCCACGTCGATCACGGTCTGCAACCGGCTGCCGCCGATTTTCGGCGCGGGTGCGAGGCGCTGTGCCGGCGGTTGAAAGTTCCGCTCACCATCGTGGCGGTAGCCGTCGCCTCGACCCGCGGCGTGTCGATCGAAGCGGCGGCGCGCGATGCGCGGTATGCCGGGCTGGCGCGTCAGCTCGCCGCCGGTGAATGTCTGTTGACCGCGCATCATGCCGAAGACCAAGCGGAGACCATGATGTTGCAGCTGCTGCGCGGCGCGGGCCTCAAGGGCATGTCGGCGATGCCGATCTGCCGCGCGTGGCACGGCGGCTGGCACCTGCGTCCGCTCCTGTGCGTCGCGCAGCGCGATCTGCGCGAATTCGGAGCGGCCGCCGGTGTGACCGCCGTGCCCGACCCGATGAATCTCGACCTGCGTTTCGACCGAACCTACCTGCGCTGCCGGCTGTGGCCGCTGATCGAAGAGCGCTGGCCTGGCGCGGCGATCGCGCTATCGCGCGCGGCGCGGCACTTCGCCAACGCGCAAGACCTGTTGGACCAGTCGGCGGCGGCGGCGGTGCTGCAGCTGCGCGACGGCACGACGCTGTCCGTGCCGGGGCTGCGGGCGCTGTCGCCTCCGGAGCGGGTGAACGTGCTGCGCTATTGGATTTCGGCCAATGACCTGCAGCCGCCGCCAAGCGCACGCCTCGCCGAGGCGCTGCGCCAGTTCATGGCGGCAGGCGCGGATCATTTGCCGGTCGTCGTGTGGGATGGGCACGCGCTGCGGCGCTACCGCGACCGGTTGTTCCTGACGCCGGCGCACCCGCCTCGCGTGGGCGAGCCGCACGAGTGGTTGCGCGACGCGGGAGCGAGGCTTTTCCTGGGACGCGACCTCGGCACTTTGCAGTGGTCGCCGCGGATCGGCGGCTTGGACCCTGATCGCTTGCCGGACAAGCTCGTCGTTCGACGGCGGCAGGGCGGCGAGACGCTCAGGCCGCGGCGCCGCGCCCGCACGCAAAGCCTGCAACACCTGTGTCAATCCTCCGGGGTGCTGCCGTGGATGCGCGACGCGCTTCCCCTGATGTTCGCCGGCGACGATCTCATCGCCGTGGGCGATCTTTGGCAGGACGCCCGTTGGTGCGTGGCGGAGGAGGCGCTTGGGCTGGGGTGCGACTGGCAGGATGCGCCCGTTTTGCTTTAAGCCGATTGTCGCAAGGGGCGTGATCTGGTAACCTGAATTCCCGTCGAATTCCCATTAATCCCATTTAGCGTAGGCAAGCGTGCGCACGAATCCCAAGGTTCGTGCGGGGCAATTCCTTTAATCGGCGGTGACCCATCATGACTCGATTCGTTTTCGTCACCGGCGGTGTGGTCTCCTCGCTCGGCAAGGGGATTGCGTCGGCCTCCTTGGGCGCCATCCTCGAGGCACGCGGTCTCAAAATCAGCATGGTGAAGCTCGACCCGTACATCAACGTCGATCCGGGCACGATGAGTCCGTTCCAACACGGTGAGGTGTTCGTCACGGCGGACGGCACCGAGGCGGACCTCGATCTCGGGCACTACGAGCGCTTCGTGCGCACGACCACCGGACGCAACAGCAACTTCACGACGGGCCGCATCTACGAGCGGGTGATCGCCAAGGAGCGGCGCGGGGATTACCTGGGAGCGACCGTGCAGGTCATTCCCCACATTACCGACGAGATCAAATACCGGGTGCGCATGGGTGCCGGCAATGCCGATGTCTGCATGGTCGAGATCGGCGGCACGGTGGGCGACATCGAGTCGCTGCCCTTCCTCGAAGCCATCCGGCAAATGGGCGTCGAACTGGGCCGCAACCACGTGCTCTACATGCACCTGACATTGGTGCCCATCGTCGGCGGCGGCGGGGAGATCAAAACCAAACCCACGCAGCACTCGGTGAAGGAGCTGCGCGGCATCGGCATTCAACCGGACATCCTGTTGTGCCGCTGCGCGCACCAACTGCCGGACGAACAGCGCCGCAAGATCGCCCTGTTCACCAACGTGGAGGAGCGTGCGGTGATTTCCGCCGTGGACTCCGACGATATCTACAAGATTCCCATGTTGCTGCACGAACAGGATTTGGACGACATCGTGGTCGACAAGCTGCGCCTGGAGGTTCCCCCCACCGATCTGTCCGAGTGGCGCGCGGTGGTGTCCGCGAAACAGAATCCGGAGGCCGTCGTCGACATCGGCATGGTCGGCAAGTACGTGCAGATCCGCGATTCCTACATCTCGCTGAACGAGTCCTTGATGCACGGGGGCATCAAGACGCGCACACGCGTGAATATCCATTACTTCGAATCGCAGGACATCGAACGCCTGGGGCAGTCGGCGCTGCAAAAAATGGATGCCATTCTCGTGCCGGGCGGGTTCGGCGACCGCGGCATCGAGGGCAAGATTCAAGCGATCCGATTCGCGCGCGAGAACCGCATCCCGTATCTCGGCATCTGTCTGGGCATGCAGCTCGCGATCATCGAGTACGCGCGCGATGTCTTGTCCCTCAAGGGCGCGAACAGCACGGAGTTCGATCGCGGCACCACCCATCCGGTGATCGCGCTCATCACGGAATGGCAGGATTTGGCGCGCGGCCAGCAGGTGCGCGACGAAAAATCCGAACTGGGCGGCACCATGCGGCTGGGCGCGCAGGAGGCACGGCTGGTTCCCGGCTCGCTGGTGCACTCGCTGTACGGCAAGGAGTTGATCTACGAGCGGCACCGGCATCGCTACGAGTTCAACAATAACTACCTCGAGGAGCTGTCGCGCGCGGGAATGACGTTTTCGGGCTTCTCGGCCGACGGACTGGTGGAATTCATCGAACTCAACAATCACCCCTGGTTCGTGGCCAGTCAGTTTCATCCGGAGTTCACCTCGACTCCGCGCGACGGACATCCGCTGTTCGCCGGGTTCATCCGGGCGGCGCGCGAGTACCGCGCGGCATTGCGGCCGGGGCGCGCGACTGCATGAAGCTCGGCGCTTTCGAGGTCGGTGCGGATCGCCCGTTCTTCCTGATCGCCGGGCCCTGCGTCGTCGAGAGCGAGGCGCTGGTCATCGACGTGGCGGGGCGCCTGCGCGACATCACCGCCACGCTCGGCATCCCGTTCATCTTCAAGGCGTCCTTCGACAAGGCGAACCGTTCGTCGCGCACGAGTTTTCGCGGCCCTGGAATCGATGCGGGCCTGAAGGCGCTGGCGCGCGTGCGCAAGGAGATCGGAGTTCCAGTCCTCACCGACGTGCACGAGGACACCCCCCTCGGCGAAGTGGCCGACGTCGTCGATGTGCTGCAGACGCCGGCTTTTCTGTGCCGCCAGACGAATTTCATCGTGAGCGTGGCGTCCCAGAACAAACCGGTCAACATCAAGAAAGGCCAGTTCCTGTCGCCGTGGGAGATGCAGAACGTGGTCGACAAGGCGCGCTCCACCGGCAATGCGCAGGTCATGGTGTGCGAACGCGGCTTCTCCTTCGGGTACAACAATCTGGTGTCCGACATGCGCTCGCTGGCCATCATGCGCGGCACCGGCTGCCCGGTGGTTTTCGATGCCACGCACTCGGTGCAATTGCCGGGCGCCCGCGGCGGTTCCTCCGGGGGCGAACGCGAATTCGTGCCGGTGCTGGCGCGCGCCGCGGTCGCCGCCGGCGTCGCCGGCATTTTCATGGAAACCCACCCCGATCCGGCCAAGGCGCTGTCCGATGGTCCCAATGCCTGGCCTCTGGACCGGATGGGGTCGTTGCTTTCGACCCTGGTCGACCTGGATCTGGCGGTCAAAAAGAAGCCCTTCGAGGAGTCCTCGCTATGAGTCGTATTACCGATGTGCGTGGTCGCGAAATCATCGATTCCCGGGGCAACCCCACCATCGAATGCGACGTCACGCTGGATTCAGGCATCGTCGGCCGCGCGGCGGTCCCGTCGGGCGCTTCCACCGGTTCCCGGGAAGCGGTGGAATTGCGCGATGGCGATCCCAAGCGATTCATGGGCAAGGGCGTGCGCAACGCCGTACGCCACGTCAACGAGACATTGCGCGACGTGGTCGTGGGGCAGGACCCGCAGGACCAGCGCGGCCTCGATGCCAAATTGATCGCGGCCGACGGTACGGAGACCAAAGCCAAATTGGGCGCCAACGCCATCCTGGCCGTTTCGCTGGCGGCGGCGCACGCCGCCGCGCGCAGCCGCAAGCTGCCCCTGTACCGGCACCTGGGCGGCGAGGGCGAGCTCACCCTGCCCGTCCCCATGATGAACATCATCAATGGCGGCGCGCATGCGGATAACAGCGTGGACATCCAAGAGTTCATGATTCTGCCCATCGGCGCGCCATCATTCTCGGAGGCGCTGCGCTACGGCGCGGAGGTGTTTCATACGCTCAAAAAGGTCCTGCACGCCAAAGGATTGAACACCTCGGTCGGTGATGAAGGCGGGTTCGCGCCGGATCTGCCGTCGAACGAGGCGGCGCTCACGACGATCCTGGAGGCGATCGATCAGGCGGGATATCGCGCGGGCCGGGACGTCTATCTGGGCATCGACGTCGCCAGCACGGAATTCTACAAAAATGGCGTCTACCACCTGGAGTCCGAAGGCCGGCGCTTCGATTCGGCCGAGTTCGCCGATTACCTGGCGGGTTTGGCCGCAAAGTATCCGATCGTCTCGATCGAGGACGGCATGAGCGAGAGCGACTGGGACGGGTGGGCCATTCTTACGCAGAAGCTCGGCCGGAAATTGCAGCTGGTCGGCGACGATGTGTTCGTCACCAACACGAAGATCTTTGCAGAAGGCATCGACAAGAAAATCGCCAACTCGATTCTCATCAAACCGAATCAGATCGGCACGCTGACCGAGACCCTTGCCGCCATCGACATGGCGGCAAAAGCCAAATATGCGGCGGTGATATCGCATCGATCCGGCGAAACCGAGGATACGACCATTGCCGATATCGCGGTGGGGACATCGGCCACCCAGATCAAGAGCGGCTCGATGTCGCGCTCCGATCGCGTCGCGAAATACAACCAGTTGCTGCGGATCGAGGAGGATTTGGGATCCAAGGCGGCCTACGCCGGGCGCGGTGCCCTGGCAGTGGCGTGCGCAGTGGTTCCTTAGTCTTAAGAATTCGTGGTAAGCTCATGTCCTTATGAGGATTTTCGCTGCCGTTTTGGGCCTGGCCGTGGTGCTGCTGCAGTACCGCGTGTGGGTCTCGGATCATGGGGTGCGTGAAGTGTCCCGCTTGACCGCGGCGGTCGAGGCGCAAGCGGCCGCGAACATCGAACAACGCGAGCGCAACCGCCAATTGGTGGCGGAAGTCAATGATCTCAAAGGCGGATTGACCGCGCTGGAAGAGCGCGCCCGCAGCGAGCTCGGGATGGTGGGCAACAGCGAGACCTTCTATCAGGTGGTCACGGCCGCGACACCGCCTCCCGCCGCACCTCCGGCCACCATCACCGCTCGCGCACAGTGAGTTCGGCTGCGGCGCGACGCGTGTGGGCCGTGGTACCGGCTGCCGGCCGCGGGGCACGCTTCGATTCCTCGCTCGCGAGCGCACCCAAGCAGTACGCGCCGCTGCGGGGCGCCACGGTGATCGAATGGTCGCTGGCGCCGCTGCTGCGCGAACCTCGGGTCGCGGGAATCATCATCGCGCTTGCCGCCGACGATACCCGCTGGCGGGATATTGCCGTCTCGCTGCCGACATCCAAGGTGCAGACCGTGATCGGCGGCGCCAGCCGACAAGAGTCGGTGATGAACGGTCTCGATGCGCTGGCGGCCCGGGCGGCCGAGGACGATTGGGTATTGGTGCACGACGCTGCGCGCCCGTGCTTGACGTCGGCCGACCTCGCGGCGCTGATCGATGCGGTGCACGCCAATGACGCGACCCTCGCGGGCGCGGTGCTGGCGTCGCCCATCGTCGACACGGTAAAGCGCGAGCGCGGCGGAATTGCGGTCGACACCGTCGATCGCAGCGGATTGTGGCGCGCGTTGACGCCGCAGGTTTTCGCCTTCGCGCGCCTGAAGCAGGCTCTCGGGGATGCCGTAAGATTGGGCATCGCGGTGACCGATGAGGCGCAGGCGATGGAGCGGCTGGGACTGCCTGCACGGTTGGTGCGCGGTTCGCCCTTCAACATCAAAGTGACCACGCCCGCGGACCTGTGGATGGCCGAGGCGATCTTGAAAGGTACGGAGCGGAGCCACATGCGGATCGGCCAAGGGTTTGATGTCCATGCCTTCGGCGACGGCGATCACGTGATCCTGGGCGGCGTGAAAATCGACTACCCGCGCGGCGTGGTCGCGCATTCGGACGGCGACGTGGTGATTCATGCCCTCTGCGATGCCGTGTTGGGCGCGCTCGGGATGGGCGATATCGGCGGACACTTCCCGGACAGCGATCCGACGCTGCGCGGAGCGGACAGCAGAGCGTTCCTGCGCGCGGTGACCGCGAAAATGCATGCGGCGGGATTGACCCTCGTGAATGCCGACGTGACCGTGCTCGCCGAAGCGCCGCGCATCGCCAAGCATCGCGGCGCGATGGCGGCAATCCTGGCCGCCGATCTCGGTGTGGCGGTGCAAGCCATCAACATCAAGGCGACGACCACCGAGAAATTGGGATTCATCGGCCGTGGCGAGGGTCTCGCCGCGAGCGCCGCCGTCCTGCTCGACGCCGGCACCCTGCGCTGAGCGCACCGGGCCGGCGCAGGCGAACGTCGCCGCCCGCCAACGTCACTTCAATGGGCGAGCAACTCTCGCAGCATCGAGAGCAGCACGTCCGATTTGATGGGTTTGCTGGCAATTCTCAGACGGGGATCGCGTGGAATTTTTTTGATGGCGGAGGAGGTGTCGCCCGTCGCGATGACCGCCGGCAGCGTGCTGCCCAGGAGCTCACGAATCGCGGTGACGACGTGAGTACCGGTCTCGCCGTTGCCCAGGTGATAGTCACTGACCAGCAGATCCACGTGATTGCCGCCTTGCACGTGCCGCAACGCCTCGGACAGCGAACTGACCGGCGTCACACGGTATCCCTCCAGCTCCAGAATGCAGGTGGTTGCCCGTTGGACGGACACGTTGTCTTCGACCAACAGCACCCGCTCGCCGCCGAGTCCGCGCGCCTGCACGCCGGTGGCTGTGGTTGTGGGCAGCTCGAGCTGCTTCGGGGCGGCGTTGCGATCGCACGCCGGAAGGGTGAGGGTAAACTTCGTGCCTTTGCCCACGTCGGATTGCACATCGAGCTTCAGGGAGAGGAGATTGACCAAGCGCTGCACGATCGAGAGGCCCAATCCATAGCCATCGCGTGCGCTGTCGGCGGGCCGTTCGACCTGGTAGAACTCATCGAAGACATACGCCAGCTGATCCGCCGGGATGCCGACGCCCGTATCGTGCACCTCTATTCGCACCGCCCGCCCCTCGCGCAAGCAGCGCACGTGCACCCAACCCTGCCGCGTGTACTTTACGGCGTTGGAAACCAGGTTCCGCAGGATCTGCTCGACCAAGGAGGGATCGCTGTGCACCGCGGTGTCGCATGAGTCGACCACCAGCTGCAGTCCCTTGCTGGCGGCCAGCCCCGCAAATTGGGTGCGCATTTCGTCAAAAATGGCCACAACCGTGAAATCGACCAGCTCCGGCTGGATGGCGCCGGATTCAAGCTTGCTGATGTCCAGCAACGAATTGAGCAGCCGGGACATCGCACTAATCGCCTGTTCCTGCTGCGACAGCGCCTCTGCCGCCTGCGCAAAGGTAACCAGGCGCCTCAGCGCACCGTTGAGCAGCGAGAGCGTCTGCAGCGGCTGACGCAGATCATGACTGGCGGCGGCCAAAAAGCGGCTCTTGGCTTGATTGGCTCGATCGGCGAGTTCCCGCATGGCCTCGGCCGCATCGCGCGCCACGGTCAACTCGGCCTCGACGCGTTTCCGGTCGCTCACATCGCGAATGGCCGCGGCGATGAGGGTTCTATCTCCGTCCTTGACCGGACTCAAACTGATCTCGAGCGGGAACTCCGATCCGTCGCACCGCCGTCCAAACAACTCCAGGCCGGTTCCCATCGGACGCAGCCGCAAATTGTCGGCGTAGCCTTCCCGGTGCCCGACGTGCCGGGCGCGAAAACGCTCCGGCATCAGCGTCTCGATGCTGCGGTCGATGACTTCATCGTGCTGATATCCGAATAGCGCGGAAACCTGGCGGTTTGCGTATTTAACGTCGCCGGCGGCATCAATAATGATGATGGCGTCCGGGGCGGCATCCAGGGCACTGCGGGCGAGATCGGGAGCAATCGACTGCATCGCTCTAGTCCTTGGGGTTAAGCCGTACCCATCCGGCGCGGCCGGCTGCGCATCAGGCGCGCAACAGCACGTAGACCGCGCCGGTGCCGCCGTCGATCGGGCGCGCGGAGGTGAACGCCATCACGTCGAGGTGCCGCCGCAGCCACAGATCGACGGCCGACTTCAACACGGGGCCGCGGGCGCCGGATCGATACCCCTTGCCGTGGATGATTCGCACACAGCGTCGTCCCGCGGCGCGGCTGTACTCGAGAAATTCCGCGAGTTGCTCGCGCGCCGCCGCTTGGCCGAGTCCGTGCAGATCCAATTCTTCCTCGATGGGAATCAGGCCGCGGCGCAGACGGCGAACGACTTGAGTGCGCACCCCAGGACGCTGGAACGACAGGGCGGCCGTGGCGTGCGCAGCGCCGGCCGCGTCGGATGCCGTGGCGCCGATCAAGGGCATCGATGCATCGAGATTCTCGGCGGCGGCGCTGGTGCGCGGACGCACTCGCGGTTTCGGTTTGGCTTGCCCCGGCGCCGGCGGCGCATTCGCCAGCGGCTTGACGTCGCGCACGGCAGCCCGAAATGCCAGCGCATCGTCGGTCGCCGGGACATGAGCGCTGGGGGTGCCGGTGCGTTGTTTGGCCATGAGTGTTGATCCGATCGCGCAGGGTTTCGAGGGTTACAGTATAGTCCGCACGGCGAGACCCGCCATATTCAGGCAGGCTGTTGACTCTTGTGAAAATCCTTCTTTGTAATGACGACGGTTATCGGGCCGACGGTCTGGAGGCGTTGCGGCTTGCCGTCAAACCCTTGGGCGCCGTTACCATCGTCGCGCCCGATCGGAATCGCAGCGGCGCCAGCAATTCGCTGACCCTCGACGTGCCGGTGCGGCCGGCGCGCTATGCGGATGATTCGTATTACTGCACGGGAACGCCGACCGACTGCGTGCATCTGGCCATTTCCGGACTCTTCGATTTCGAGCACGATATCGTCCTGTCCGGCGTGAACGACGGCGCCAACCTGGGGGACGATACGCTGTACTCCGGAACGGTCGCTGCGGCCGTCGAGGGGCGATTTCTGGGACTGCCCGCCATCGCCGTGTCGCTGTGCGTCGAGCCCGGCAGCCCGCGAAACTTTGCGAGCGCGGCCCAGATCGCGGCGAACTTGGTCGAGCGCATGGCGCAGTCGCCGTTGCAGGGGTCCGTGATCCTCAACGTCAATGTGCCGGATTTGCCGGATGGGGCGCTGCGCGGCGTCAAGGTCACGCGTCTCGGCAACCGTCACCGAGCCGAACCCGTGGTGCGGGCGCAGGACCCGCGTGGCCGCGACGTCTACTGGGTCGGATCCGCCGGTGCGGGCCAAGACGCGGGGCCCGGCACCGATTTTCACGCGATCGCGGCGGGTTATGCATCCATCACGCCGCTGCAGATCGACCTGACGCGTCATTCTGCGTTGCCCGAATTGGAGCGTTGGCTGAAACTTGAGTAGTTCTATGGAAGGTCCACGTCTCAGCGGTATCGGCATGACCTCGGCGCGCACGCGCGAGCGGTTGGTGCAACGGCTGCAGGATCAAGGCATCAAAGACCAACGCGTGCTCGATCGCATTCGCAACGTTCCGCGGCACCTCTTCATGGATGAAGCGCTCGCCACGCGCGCGTACGAGGACACCGCGCTGCCCATCGGTCACGGGCAGACCATCTCCCAGCCCTTCGTGGTCGCCCGCATGACCGAGGCGCTGCTCGAGGCGGGGCCGACTCCCAAGGTTCTGGAGATCGGCACCGGCTGCGGCTACCAGACGGCGGTTCTCGCGCCGCTGGTTGAGGAGATCTACACCATCGAGCGCATCTCGAGTTTGTTGGGCAGGGCGCGGCGCACGTTGCGCGAACTGCGCATACGCAACGTCCATTGCCGTCACGAGGACGGCAGCGCCGGATGGCCGGCCCGCGCGCCGTACGATGGAATCCTGTTGACCGCGGCGCCGCACGAGGTGCCGCCCGCCTTGTTCGATCAACTGGTGGCGGGCGGCCGCTTGATTGCCCCGGTCGGTCCCGACGGCCGTCAGGAATTGATGCGCTATACGAAGACCGAGAACCGGCTGCTCAAGCAATCGCTCGGGGCGGTGAGCTTTGTTCCCTTGCTCTCAGGGCTGCAGCGCTAGGGCGGTGAGTCTCACGCGATGGATCGCGGCCGCGGGGATGTGCTGCTTCGTGATCGGCGGCTGTGCCTCCAGCGGGCGCAGCGACGATTCGCCCGCGGGACAAGCGCCCCAGACCTATGTGGTGCGGGCGCACGACACGCTCTACACCATCGCTTGGCAGCACAACCTCGATTATCGGGAACTCGCGAAGTGGAATAACATCGGTGCGGATTTCAGACTGGCGGTCGGGCAGGTGCTCGTGCTGCGCCCGGCGGCGCGCCGCGCCGCGCCGCCGGCGCCGGTTGCCGCCGCAGCGGGCGCGACGCCGCAGCCGCGCCCCGCCGCGCCGCCGCGCGTCGGCAAACCCGTCCCGTTGGACGACGCGTCCGGCGCGGCCGCGACACCGGGTGCACCCGCGGGCTCAGGCGTGGCCACGGGCTCAAGCGGGATGCCGCATGAGCCGGACTCGACCGCGGCCGTGGCGACCGTGGGCGGCGTCACGTGGGTATGGCCCACGGACCGCATCTCGGCCCCGCGGCCGGTGCCTGGCGGCGGCATCCTGCTGTTCGGGCGGTTGGGTCAGGACGTTCGCGCGGCCGGATCGGGCCGGGTGGTCTACACCGGCAGCGGCCTGCGCGGCTACGGCAACCTCATCATCATCAAGCATGGCGAGAGCCTGCTGTCGTCCTATGCGCACAACCGCGAACTTCTGGTGCATGAAGGGCAGGAGGTGGCCATGGGGCAGGTGATCGCCCATATGGGCACCGGGCCGCATCAGGTGTGCGCGCTGTACTTCGAGATTCGCGTCAACGGCAGGCCGGCCGATCCGCTGAAGTATCTTGCGGCCGATCGATGATGCGGCGGCGGCACGCGGCGCGCGTCGCCGGCAGTCATGCGGGCTACGCCGCGGGCAAGCCCCCGATCGCGCCCAATGAACAGGGTGTCGAGCTGGCGCTGTCACGGCCACGGGGACTACTCAAACAGGCTCCTAGAGCATGAGCAGTGCGACCACGCGCCGCTGTTCGCCCACGAGCACGTTGAATGTGCGGCAGGCGGCGCCGGTGTCCATGACCTCGAACCCAATGCCGGACTTCAGAAAGTGCGCGCCGAACGCGGGCGCGGGGAACACCTGCGTTCGACCGGTGCCGACCAGCACCAGCTCGGGTTCCAACTCGAGGATGTGCGCCGCATGCTCCGCGGCCAGTTCGGCGACGCCGGCGAGCGCCGGTTCCGGGCGGATCGCGGACGGGGCCACGATCAGGGCGTGGTGAAACACTTCATCGTTGATGCGTAACTCGCCCCGGCCGTAGCCGCGGATGATATTCGAGTTCGAACTTCGGTCCTGTGTGAAGCGCATACCGGTAAGATACCCAAATTCTCAGCGGGATGCCCTTGTCTACCGTCTACATACGCTTCGCAGCACACAGGTCGGAGGATTTGCAGCGCTCGCCGCTGCTCGAGCGGTTGGTCGCGCGCGCGACGGCGGCGGTCCCCGTCGCTGACTGGCGCGCCGACGCGTATCGTGCGTTGGTGCCCGAGGGGACGCCAATGCCGCCGATCGCGGCGGGGGCGCTCGGCGCCGGACCGGGCGCCGGCGCGTGGGTGTGCATCGCCACGCCCGTGCATTTGAGCGCCGGCATGAGCAGCGTCAGGATGCCGCGCGACGGGGTCTTGACTCTGGAAGCGGGCGAGGCGGAGGCGCTGGCGGCTGATTTCAGCCGGATTTTTGACCGCGCCGGCGTGCGGTTGGCGGCGCGCGGCTTGGGCGTGCTGGTGTGCGTGTTCGACGCGGCGCCCGAGGTCGAGACGCAGGACCCGGAAGGCGCGGCCGGTCATGATGTATTCGAATTTCTGCCGGCGGGCCGCGACGGGGCGCGGTTGCGCGGGTTGATGAGCGAAATGGAGATGTGGCTCTTCGATCACGAGATCAATCGCGCGCGCGCGGCGAGCCTCCGGCCGCAGATCACGGGGCTGTGGCTGTGGGGCGGCGGAGAGCCGCAAGCGGCGGGGCCCGTCATCCGCGGATGGGCGGCAGGGCACGACCCATTCTTCTCGGCTCTGGGCAGCGAATCCAATCTGCCGCAGCCCGCGGGCGCCGGGGTGGTCGTATGTGCCGAGCAGCCGGGCACGGCGGCGTGGATGGACGTGGAGCAGCGATGGCTCACGCCCGCGGTCGAGCGGCTGCGATCGGGCAAGCTGACGCGCGTCGACCTATCGGCCGCCCGCCGCCGCCTCAGCCTGGGAACGGGACCGCATCTGCGCTTCTGGCGCCGCCCGCAACCGTGGTGGGAATCGTTCGGCGCACAGAGGGGAGTCGAGTGAGATTCAGCGAAATCCGGCGCCGGCCGCCGGCAGAACCGCCCGGCTTGCACGAACTGCACCCGGTATTACGGCGAGTGTATGCGGCGCGCGGGGTCTCGCGCAGCGAGGAGCTCGATCTGTCGCTCGACCGGCTGCTCCCGGTCGGTTCCCTGGAGGGAGTCGAAGCCGCGGCGCGATTGCTGGCCGCCCAACGCCGGCAGGGACGGGTTCTGGTGATCGGCGACTTCGACGCCGATGGGGCGACCAGCAGCGCGCTCGTGGTGCGCGCGTTGCGCTCCATGAAATTCAACCACGTCGACTTTCTGGTTCCCGATCGATTTCGCTTTGGCTATGGATTGACCGCCGAGATCGTCGCCCTGGCGGCGACCCGTCAACCGTCGTTGATCGTCACCGTCGACAACGGCGTCTCGAGCATCGAGGGAGTGGAGGCGGCGCGCGCCCTTGGAATTCCCGTGCTGGTGACGGATCATCATCTGCCCGGCGGATCGCTGCCGCGCGCCGACGTCATCGTCAATCCCAACCTGGTCGGTTCGACATTCGGCAGCGCTTCGCTGGCCGGCGTCGGGGTGGCGTTCTATGTGATGGCTGCGCTGGCGCGTGAATTGGGCGACAGCGGATTTCGTCCCGCCGATCTGCTCGACCTCGTCGCCCTGGGCACGGTGGCCGACGTGGTCACCCTCGATCGCAACAACCGGGTCTTGGTCGCGCAAGGCTTGCGCAGGATCGTCGCCGGCCATTGCGTCCCCGGAATTCGCGCCTTGCTCGAGGCCGCCGGGCGCCGTCTCGACCAGGTGACCGCGGCCGATCTGGGATTCGTCGTGGCGCCGCGGCTGAATGCCGCCGGCCGGCTCGCCGACATGAGCATCGGCATCGCGTGTTTGCTCACCGACGATCCGCTCGTCGCGGCGCAGCTCGCCGGGCAACTTACGCGGCTCAACGAGGAGCGGCGCGAGATCGAACAACGCATGCAGCTCGAGGCCGCTGATATTGCGGCCGGGCTGCGCTTCGACTCCGCAGGCAGCGAGTCGCTCGGTCTGTGCCTGTTCGATCCGGGGTGGCACCAGGGAGTGGTGGGATTGGTGGCCGGCCGGATCAAGGATCGACTGCATCGACCGGTGGTCGCCTTCGCGCGGACTGGAGACGGTTCCCTGCGCGGCTCCGCGCGCTCCGTCTCGGGCGTCAATATTCGCGATGCGCTGGAGAGCATCGCCACGCGCCATCCCGGGCTCATCGTCAAGTTCGGCGGCCACGCCATGGCGGCGGGAATGACCTTGCACGAGGCGGGTCTCGACGGTTTTCGCGCCGCATTCGCCGCCGAAATCGCCGTGCGCGCCGACCCGGCCGCGCTCACCGGCGTGGTCCATTCCGACGGCGAATTGCTGGACGGCGAATTGTCGGTGGCTACGGCGCGCGTTCTGCGCGGCGGCGGCCCGTGGGGTCAAGGATTTCCCGAGCCGGTGTTCGACGGCGAATTCAAGATCATCGATGCGCGTATCGTCGCCGGTAAACATTTGAAATTGCAGCTTGCGCCGCTCGCGGCTCCGACCTCGGCGGCCGGCGCCCGCGGCCTCGATGCCATTGCCTTCGGCTACATCGGCGGCGACACCGAGGATGCGGCCATGCGCTCGGGAAGGCGGCTGCATGTCGCGTATCGGCTGGAGGTGAACGACTATCGAGGGGTGCAGAGCGTGCAGCTCAACTGCCAGCATCTGAAGCTCGCCGAAGGTCTGTGCTAAAATAATCCGCCATGGAAATCAATCAGCTCAAACGGCTTATCAAAGAACTCGAGGAACGCACCCTATCCTTGAGGGGGTATCTTTGATTACGACAACAAGCACGAGCGCCTTCAGGAGGTAATCCGCGAACTCGAGCAGCCCGGGGTCTGGAACAATGCCGCCCAGGCGCAGGAACTCGGCAGAGAACGAGCGAAGCTCGAAGCGGTGGTCGACAACCTGGACCATCTCGCGCGAGGTCTAAGCGACGCCGGGGAATTGCTCGAATTGGCCGCGGCGGAAGCCGACGCGCGGGCGGCCGATGAGGTCGAGCGGGACGTCGCAGGATTGGCCGCGGTGGTCGAGCGGCTCGAGTTTCAGCGCATGTTTCCCGGCAAGATGGATTCGCACAGCGCGTTTCTCGACATCCAGGCCGGGGCGGGCGGCACCGAAGCCCAGGACTGGGCGGCCATGTTGCTGCGCATGTACCTGAAGTGGGCGGACGCGCACGGCATCAAGACGGAAATCATCGATCAAAGCGCCGGCGAGGTCGCCGGCATCAAGGGTGCGACCGTCAGCATGGTCGGGGACTACGCGTATGGGTGGCTGCGCACCGAGACCGGGGTGCATCGTTTGGTGCGAAAATCTCCGTTCGATTCCGGGAATCGGCGCCATACCTCGTTCGCCTCGGTGTTCGTCTCGCCGGAAGTGGATGATGACATCGACATCGAAATCAATCCCGCGGATCTGCGCACGGACGTCTATCGATCGAGCGGCGCCGGCGGCCAGCACGTGAACAAGACCGAATCCGCGGTCCGCATCACGCATATCCCGACCAACATCGTGGTTGCCTGTCAAAGCGAGCGCAGCCAGCACAAGAATCGCTCCACCGCGATGAAGATGCTCAAGGCAAAGCTCTACGAGCTCGAGTTCAACAAGCGCAACGCCGCCGCCAAGGTGCTCGAGGATTCCAAATCGGACGTGAGCTGGGGCAATCAGATTCGCAGCTACGTGCTCGACCAGTCGCGCATCAAGGATCTGCGCACCGGGGTGGAAATCGGCAACACCACCGCCGTGCTCGACGGCGGCCTCGATGTGTTCATGCAAGCCAGCCTGAAGCAGGGCCTATAGACCGACTCACGAAAACCACCTGAAAAAGCCGCCCATGACCGACAACGACGAGAACCATCTGATTGCCGAACGCCGCGCGAAACTCGCGAAATTGCGCGAGCGCGGCAACCCGTTTCCCAACGATTTTCGGCGCAATGCGCTGGCCGGCGATTTGTCGATCGCCTACGGCGAGAGAAGCGCGGAAGCCTTGGATGCCGAGCCCGTTCGCGTGTCCGTCGCCGGCCGCATGCGCGCGAAGCGCGTCATGGGCAAGGCTAGTTTCGCCAAACTGGAGGACTCGAGCGGCGCCATCCAGGTGTTCCTGCAGCAACAGGCGCTCGGACCCGTCTACGATGAGTTCAAGAGCTGGGACGTGGGCGACGTGATCGGTGCCGAGGGCGCCTTGTTCCGCACCAGGACCGGGGAGCTGTCCGTGCGGGTGGAGCGGCTGCTGTTGCTCACCAAGTCGCTGCGGCCGCTGCCCGACAAATGGCACGGCATCGCCGATACGGAAATGCGCTACCGCCGCCGCTACGTCGATTTGATCGTGAACGAGGAGACGCGGCGGGTGTTCCAAACGCGCTCGCGCATCGTGAGCTACCTGCGGGCCTTTCTCGACTCCCGCGGCTTTCTCGAAGTCGAGACGCCCATGCTGCACCCTATCCCGGGCGGCGCGGCGGCGCGGCCCTTCAAGACGCACCACAATGCGCTCGACGTGGACATGTATCTGCGCATCGCGCCCGAGCTGTACCTGAAGCGCCTCACCGTCGGCGGTTTCGAACGGGTCTACGAAATCAACCGGAATTTCCGCAACGAAGGCGTGTCGACCCAGCACAACCCCGAATTCACCATGCTCGAGCTGTACCAGGCTTATGCGGATTACCAGGATCTCATGGAGATGATCGAGACGCTGTTCCAGGGACTGGCCGACACGATGCTGGGAACGCGCAAGCTGCTCTATCAGGGCACGGAATACGATCTGTCGCACAGCTTCGCCCGCCTGACCATCGAGGAGATCATCCTCGCGAACAATCCCGGCCTGGACCCCGTGTCGTTGCGCGACACGGCCTATCTGCGCCGCGTCTGCGACCAGATGAAAATCCCCCACAAGCCCGGCGACGGTCCGGGCAAACTGCAGATCGAGATTTTCGAGAGAACCGGCGAACATACCTTGGTGCAGCCGACGTTCGCCTACGCATATCCCGCGGAGGTGTCACCCTTGTCGCGGCGCAACGACCGTGATCCGTTCATCACCGATCGTTGGGAGTTCTTCATCGGCGGCCGCGAGCTCGCCAACGGCTTCTCCGAACTGAACGATGCCGAAGATCAGGCGCAGCGCTTCAAGGACCAGGTGGCGCGCAAGGATGCGGGGGACGAAGAAGCCATGTACTACGACGCGGATTACGTGCGCGCCCTGGAATACGGCATGCCCCCGACTGCGGGCCTGGGGTTGGGCGTGGATCGGATGGTGATGCTGTTTACCGATGCGCCGTCGATCCGCGACGTGTTGTTGTTCCCGCACATGCGTCCCGAATTTTGACCGGTCCGATCGGCGTCTTCGATTCGGGAGTCGGCGGCATGACTGTGCTGCGGGCGCTGCGTTCCGCGCTGCCGGCCGCGCAATTCGTCTACTTGGGGGATACCGCGCGTTTGCCGTACGGGACGAAGAGCCCGCAGAGCGTCATCCGCTACTCGCTGCAGTGTGCCGAGGCACTGGTCTCGCGGGGCATCGGCTGTCTCGTGGTCGCCTGCAATACCGCATCGGCGTCCGCGCTGGGCGCGTTGCGCGCGCGCTATCCCGACCTGTCCGTCATCGGCGTCATCGAGCCGGGGGCGGCGGCGGCGGTGGCGGCTTCCCGCTCGCGGCACATCGCCGTCATCGGCACCGAAGGCACCGTCGGCGGGGGCGCCTATCAACGGGCCATTCACCGGCTGGATGCCGGAATTCGCGTGACGGCGAGAGCCTGTTCGCTGTTCGTCGCCATGGCGGAAGAAGGATGGACCGAAGGGGCCATCGCCGAGGCGGTGGCGCGGCGCTATCTGGAACCGATTTTCGGCGCTCCCGACGGCGGTCCCCACGGGGGTCCCGATACCTTGGTGCTGGGGTGCACGCATTTTCCGGTTCTCGCCGCCGCCATTCGCGGCGCGTTGCCGGCCCACGTTGCGGTCGTCGACTCCGCCGACACGGTCGCCGCGGCGGTCGCGCGCGATCTCGCACCGACGCTGCAGGCATCGAGGTGCGGCGGCGTCACGTGGCTCGCCACGGACGGCGCCGCGCGCTTTGCCCGGGTGAGCGGCATCTTTCTCGGCCAGGCATTGCGCGCGGATGAGATCGAAATTGTCGACCTATGATCCTCTCCTCCGCTCAAGGCTGCGTGTCCGGCCGGCGCGGGCCGCCGGATCGCGCCGCGAGCTCCCTCAGGAGCACCCCGTTGTCTCCCAACGGGATGGCCCGGGACCCCGTGAGCAGTGCACTGATTCCGATCGACACGGTCCGAATCGCGCCGGGCAGGCGTTTCGGCGCCTTCACCGCGCGCGCTGCCGCGAACCATTTGCTCCATTGCATGATTGGCTCCATATGCGTCAAACGAAGTAATAGCCGTACTGGAAAATGAGGCCTATGCTGGCCACGATGACCACGGCAAGCAACGCCTGCGCGACCCTTGCGACAATGTGGATTTCGTTCATGATGTGGCTCCTGATGCTGGAATTGATCCCACGCGGCCACTGTGCCCAACGCGGAGGCGTACAACAAACGCAATGCCTGATCACGCGTTAAGAAAAACTTAACATGCCGGCTGCCCATGCGAGATTGCCGCTCGGCGCGTTGCGCGTCTTCGAGGCGGTGGCGACCAGTTTGAATTTTTCGGCCGCGGCCGACGCGCTCAACGTGTCGCCGGCGGCCGTGAGCCAGCAAATCAAGGCGCTGGAGCAGTATCTCCAGCTGCCGCTGTTTCGCCGGTTGGGAAGGCGCGTCGAACTCACCGACGAGGCGCTCGAGCTGCTGCCGGCCGTGCGCGACGGTCTCGAGCGGCTGGAGTCGGCGATGCATCAACTAAAACAGCACCGCCGCTCCGGACCGCTGCAGATCACGCTGCTGGCATCCTTCCTGCAAATGTGGCTGCTGCCGCGGGTCCGCTCGTTCCGCCGCAAGCACTCCGACGTGGATCTGCGCTTTCACACCTCGCGCGAGTTGATCGATTTTTCGCGCACCTCCATGCATGTCGCCATACGCTTCGGTCACGGCAATTATCCGAACCTCCACAGCGAGAAATTGTTGGACGACTGGTTGGTGCCGGTGGCAAGCCCGGAATTGATCAAACAGTATGGAATGATCGAACGCGGCGCCGATCTCGGCCGGTATCCGCTGCTCGAGAGCGACGATGAGCCGTGGAGCGTTTGGCGCAAGGCGGACGAGGCGGTCGCCTGGCAGTCGCGCGCGCCCACCATCGATGACTCCGCCGGCCTGCTGGCGGCTGCCGAGGAGGGGCTGGGATATGCCCTGGCGCGCTGGACCCTGGTGACGCGAGCGCTTCGCAAAGGCAGCCTGCGGCGGGCGGGATCCGGGGCGCTGCCGTTTCGTTCGGCGTACTACTTCGTCTGTCCAAAGGCCTTTCTCAGCCTGCCGAAGGTGGCGCACTTTCGCGACTGGATCATGGCCGCCGCGCGCGATTTCCCCGGCCCGGACTAGGAGTGGACCCAATGGCCTGTCCGAACCCCGGCGCGCGCGCGACCGGCTTGTTGGCCGGCGACAGGCGCGACTATACTCATTTCGAAGCACTGAGTTCGAAGCGCTTGTGCCCCATCTGTGGAGGTTCAGCATGACCCAAGAACGACCGACGATTTCGCGGCGCGAGTTCACCGCGCTTACCTTGGCGGCCGGTGTGAGCGCCGCGGCCGGCGCGGCGGCGGCGGCCGACATCCAGGATACCGACGTGTTGGTGAAGACGCCGAGCGGCAGCTGCGATGCCGCGCTCATTCATCCGGGCGGCGCCGGACGCTGGCCGGCGGCCATCCTGTTTCCGGATGCGTTCGGGCTGCGGCCGACGATGCGTGCGATGGCGAAGCGCCTGGCGGCGGACGGCTTCACGGTGTTGGTGCCGAACCCGTACTACCGGTCGACCAAGGCGCCCGGACTTGCGTCGGACTTCGATTTTGGGAACCCGGCCGATCGGGCCAAGCTCGAGGCGTTGCGCGCGCCGCTGACGAGCGACGCCGTCATGCAGGACGCCGCCGCCTACGTGGCATTTCTCGACGCGCAGCCGCGCGTCAACCGCAAGAAAAAAATGGGCGTCGTGGGCTACTGCATGGGCGGCGCGATGACCATGCAGGCCGCCGCGGCCAACCCTGAGCGGATCGGGGCGGGTGCGTCATTTCACGGCGGCGGCTTGGTGACCGACAAACCCGACAGTCCGCATCTGTTGGCGCCCAGGATCAAGGCGCAGTTCTACTTCGGGATCGCCGCCAACGACGATGCAAAACAGCCCGATGCGAAAATCAAGCTGCGCGAGGCCTTCGATGCCGCGAAGGTGCCCGCGAAAATCGAAGTCTACGACGGGACGACGCACGGTTGGTGCGTGCAGGACATGCCGCTGCAAGCGGGCAAGCCGATCTACAACGAAGCCCAGGCCGAGCGGGCTTGGAACGAACTGACCGCGCTCTACAAGCGCGCCGCCGTGTGACGCGGCGCCGGTCCTACTCGACATAAGCCGCGGCGGCGCCCCGGCGGCTGCGCACGTGGGGGTGCGCGCGAGCGGATTTTCGCGACGCGCCTCGCGGACTCCGCGGCGCCCGCGTGCGCATACTCGGCGCTCGCGAATTCACGAGAGGCGAGCGCATGCGCGGGATCGAAGCCGCAAAACCCCTGTTGAGCCGGCCGGAGCAGCAACTCTATGGCCGCTTGGTGCGCGCGTTTCCGGGACATGTGATCCTGGCCCACGTGTCATTGTCCCGGCTGCTGGCCGCGGATCCGGCGACCGGCCTCGCCGCTACGCAGCCCTCGGGCAATCGCTGCCGGCAATGGGTGGCGGATTTCGTCGTGTGCCGGTCGGACTTCAGCGTGCTGGCCGTCGTGGAAGTCGATGAGGGGGGCAAATCGCGCGCCGCGCAGCGCGAGAAACATCGCCGCAAGGACCAGCTTTTGCAAGCCGCCGGCATCAAGGTGGTGCGCGTGGCCGCCGCCGATATTCCCCATGAGCCCGCGCTCAAAGCCCTGGTGGCGGCGCTGCCGCTCCACGCTTCAGGCCCGGAGAGTTTGCGCCGCGCCTCGTGAGCATTGGGCCCAATCGCCTCGATTGACGCTACAATCGTCGGATCCAAGCCGGAGTCCGACATGTATGTATTGCGCGTGAACGGAGTAGCCCGAACGGTCGACACTCCGGCCGACATGCCGCTCCTGTGGGTGCTGCGCGACGTCATCGGTCTCACCGGCACCAAGTTCGGGTGCGGTGTGGCGCAATGCGGCGCATGCACCGTGCACCTGGACGGGCGGGCGGTGCGCTCCTGCGTATTGCCGGTCAGCGCGATCGGCGACAGGCCGATCACCACCATCGAGGCGGTGGACAAGACACCGAGCGGACAGAAGGTTCAGCAGGCTTGGCTGGACGTGGACGTGGTGCAATGCGGCTACTGCCAGTCGGGTCAAATCATGTCGGCAGCGGCCTTGCTGGCGCGAACGCCCAATCCCACCGACGCCGATATCGATGCGGCCATGGCCGGCAACATCTGCCGCTGCGGAACCTACGTTCGAATCCGGGCCGCCATCAAACAGGCGGCAACGGGCCGGGCGGAGGTGCTACAGAGCATCGCGCCGGCGGCGCGGGGCGCCTCATGAAGCCGGCGCACGTCGATGCCGGCCGGCGCGATGCCCTGAAGCTGGGCGGTTTGACGCTGGCATTTTTGTGGACCGGTGTGGCCGGAAGCGCGCACGCCGCGCTGAGTGCGCGGCGGCAGCCCGGCGATGCCGCCGCTGCTGCCGCCGACGGCAATCCGCCTTTCGCGCCCAACGCCTTCATCCGCATCGATGCGGACGGGCTGGTCCGGCTGGTCATGCCCAACGTCGAGATGGGACAGGGTATTTATACCGGGGCGTGCATGATGCTGGCGGAGGAACTCGACGTCGGCATGGACCAGGT
>JBEKYO010000011.1:0-58274 GCA_049510875.1 Steroidobacteraceae bacterium | reverse complement strand
GCCTTCGTCGCTCTACCTCGAGGTGGACATCGACCGGCGCATCGGGGTGAGCGGCGATGTGATCGAGATCGCGGCCGGTGCAGTCAGGCTTAGTTGACGCCGGACCGCAGGTCCCTCGGCCTGGGGCGCAAGCCCCCGTGGTTCACGATGCCGTAGGCCCAGCGCATCACCGGCTGTAAACGAGGCGAGACCATCGTGAGCGCCCGCTCATAGTCCACCCACCGGGCTTCGTGGTGTTCCGGCGTCCCAAGCTCCGGGTTGACCGGCAGCTCGATATGCGTCTCCTTGCTGCGCGCAATGTAATAGCGCGCGATCTTTCCCTTGTTGTAGGGCCCGGTGTCCATGAACACCATGCCCCAGTCGAACGAAATGTCGTCCAACGTCGTCTCCTCGCGAACCTCGCGAATGGCCGCCTCGATGGACGATTCGCCCGCCTCGACCAAGCCCTTCGGGAAATCCCAGTTGCGATAGGCCCGCAGCAGCAGGAACTTCAATTTGCGCTCGAGCACGCTCACCACAACGACGCCGGAGGACATTCTGTTAGGAGGAGCAGCTGACGGCATGACAAGACTTGGGAGCCTGACTTGATATTCCGCGTGACCGGGGTGGGCGCCTCGCCCATTGTACCCGCCCATTGTACTCGCCCGTTGACCCGGCATGCGGCGTTACGCCGCGCACGCCGCGCGGCTACGCGGCCGCGGACAACGGCGAGCGGATGAGGTGATCGAAAGCGCTCAAGGACGCTTTCGCCCCCTCGCCCATTGCAATCACGATCTGCTTGTAGGGCACGGTGGTGCAGTCGCCGGCCGCGAACACGCCCGGCACGGAGGTCCCACCGCGGGCATCCACTTCGATCTCGCCGCGCGGCGACAGATTGACCGTACCCTTGAGCCAGTCGGTATTCGGAACCAGCCCGATTTGCACGAACACACCGGCGAGTTCGATGGTGTGTGCCGTCCCGCCGCGCCGGTTTCTGTAATTGAGCGCCGTCACCTGCTGGCCGTCGCCGAGGATTTCGGTCGTTTGCGCGCTCGTGATCACGGCGACGTTCGGCAGGCTGTGCAATTTGCGCGTCAGCACCGCGTCCGCGCGCAGCTGCGCGTCGTATTCGATGACCGTGACGTGGCCGACGAGGCCGGCCAGGTCGATCGCCGCTTCGACGCCCGAATTGCCGCCGCCGATGACCGCAACGCGCTTGCCTTTGAACAACGGACCGTCGCAATGCGGGCAGTACGCCACGCCGCGGTTACGATAGTCCCGCTCGCCGGGCACGTTGATTTCGCGCCAGCGCGCTCCGGTCGCGATGACCACCGATTTGGCCTTCAGCGAAGCGCCGTTCGTCAGGCGGATCTCGAGCATATCGCCGGGGACCAGCGCCTCGGCGCGCTGCAGGTTCATCACGTCCACGTCGTAGTGATTCACGTGCTGCGTAAGGCCGGTCGCCAATTTGTGGCCCTCGGTCTCCTTGATGGAGATGAAGTTCTCGATGCCCACCGTGTCCAAGAGCTGGCCGCCCAGGCGTTCGGCGGCGATGCCGGTTCGGATGCCTTTGCGGGCCGCATAGATCGCCGCGGCTGCACCGGCCGGCCCTCCACCCACCACCAATACGTCATAGGGCGCCTTGGCGTTGAAGCGCGCCGCATCGTGCAGCGCGCCGCCGGCATCGATCTTGGAGAGGATCTCCTCGAGCTCCATGCGCCCCTGACCGAAGGGCTGGCCATTCAAGAATATGGCGGGCACCGCCATGATCTGGCGCCGCTCGACTTCGGCCTGGAACAACGCCCCGTCGACCATGGTGTGCCGAACCCTGGGGTTGACCACCGCCATCAAATTCAATGCCTGCACCACATCGGGGCAGCTCTGACAGGACAGCGACACGAACGTCTCGAAATTGAAGTCCCCATCGAGACCGCGTATCCGTTCGAGAATCTCCGGCGCTGCCTTCGAGGGGTGACCGCCGGCTTGCAGCAGGGCGAGCACCAGGGACGAGAACTCATGGCCCATGGGCAATCCGGCGAACCGCACATGCGGCGCCCGGCCGGGGCGGCGCAGCGCGAATGACGGCTTCAGCGGCCCGGCGTCGCGCGCCGGATCGAGGGTCACCAGCGGCGACAGCGCAACGATGTCGTCCAGCAGCTCGAGCAGCTGGCGCGATTCATCGGAGTCGTCGACGGCTGCAATGAGCTCGACCGGCTGCGTCAGCCGCGCCAAGTAGCCCTGCAACTGCGTTTTGAGATTGATGTCGAGCATGCGCTACCCCGTGTGGCGTTCACTTGTACCGCGGCGGGGCGGGCGGGAACACACCCCCCAGCGCCGTTTTAGGGCTCCGGCGATCAGATCCTGCCGACCAGATCGAGCGACGGAGACAGCGTCTTGGCGCCAGGCGTCCATTTTGCCGGGCAAACTTCGTTCGGATGCGCGGCGACGTACTGCGCTGCCTGCACCTTGCGCAACAGCTCCTTCGCGTCGCGGCCGATGCCGTTGTCGTGCACCTCGATGATCTTGATGCGGCCTTCGGGATTGACGAGGAAGGTGCCGCGATATGCCAGCCCCTCCTCTTCGATCAACACCTCGAAATTGCGCGACAGCGCCAGCGTCGGATCGGCGATCAGCGGATACTGAACCTTGCCGATCGTCTCGGACGTGTCGTGCCAGGCCTTGTGCGTGAAATGGGTGTCGGTCGAGATGCCGTAGATTTCGACTCCCAGCCTTTGGAAGGCCGCATAATTATCGGCGAGATCGCCGAGTTCGGTCGGGCACACGAACGTGAAGTCGGCCGGATAGAATACGAACACCGACCATTTTCCCTTCAGATTCTCGTTGGTCACCGTTACGAACTTGCCGTTGTGATAAGCGGTGGCCTTGAAGGGCTTCACCTCGGAATTGATTAAAGACATTGCATTTCCTCAAATGGTTGAACAGCGAATGCAGACAGGATGCCATAATTGGCCATTGATATGATTGATTGATTTTATCGATTTGATAGACTCCATCTATCGATCTGGAGCATGGGTGCGTCGCGATGAATCTCAAGGACCTCAAGTACCTGGTTGCGCTCGCGGACACGGGGCATTTCGGCAGGGCGGCCGAGCGCACTTTCGTCAGCCAACCAACGCTGTCGGCGCAGCTCAAAAAGCTCGAGCAGTATCTCGGCGTCAAGCTGATCGAGCGTCAGCCGAAAAACCTGCAGCTCACCGAGGTGGGCAAACAAATCGTCGTGCGCGCGCGGCGCATGCTCGACGAAGGCGACGAGATCGTCGCGTTGGCCCGCAACAACGCCGATCCGTTTGCCGGCAAGCTCAAGCTCGCGCTGATTCCGACCATTGGTCCCTACCTACTGCCGCGCGTCATGCAGAAGCTTCGCAAGGCGTTGCCGCATCTCGGACTCATGCTGTACGAGCATCAGACAGAGCCGCTGCTGAAGCGCCTGCGCGAGGGCGAGATCGACCTCGGCATCATGGCGCTGCCCATCGCCCAGGACGGGCTGGAGTCCCGGCAGCTGTACGAGGAGGAGTTCACCGTCGCGTTGCCCAACAATCATCCGCTCGTCGCCAAATCGGCCATCAAAGTGCAGGATTTGAAGGGGCAGACGCTGCTCCTATTGGAGGACGGCCACTGCCTGCGCGACCAAGCCTTGGAGGTGTGCAGTCGAATCGAGGTGCGCGAGGCCGAGGATTTTCGGGCCACGAGCCTGGAGACGCTGCGGCAGATGGTCGTGGCCGGGCTCGGAATCACTCTGCTTCCGCAAACGGCCGTCGAGTCGCCGTTCGGCTCTCAGCGGGGGCTCACCGTGCGCCAGTTCGCCAAGCCGGCGCCGGTGCGAAGGGTGGGCGCCGTATGGCGCAAATCGAGCACCCGAGCCCCGGCCATCATGGCGGTCTGCGACGTCCTCAGCAACGTCATGGAACGCAGGCGCCTGTCCGAGCAATCTGCATGAACCGCGGCCACGAAGATTACTCAGACAGGCGCCTGGCCTGAACGCCGACCGCCTCGGCTCGCCTGACGGGCTCGACGTCGCGCAGACATGACTTTCTCCCGCTCCGCGCTGCCGCTTCTGCCGATCATTTCACATATGGCGCGGGCCGAACCCGGCAAGATGGACGCTCCAGGGATGCCCGTATGAACGCCAATACCGTTGCACAAGCCACGTCGGCCGCCGCGCCGCGCTTCGATGCCAAGTTCATCGAGGACCATCATCTCATCGAGCGCTACCTCGACGGACAGTTGCCGGTCAAGGGCGCACGCGATCTGGAGAACTGGTGCCGTGCAAATCCCGCCTACTTGGACGGCCTCAAATTGGCCGAGCGGGCGCAGACCAGCCTCAGACTGCTGGAGGCGACGGGGCGGCCGGTCGACTTCTCCGAGCCGCGGATCCCTTGGTGGAAGACCCCGTACGTATTGATCGGCCTGGCGGCGCTCGCCCTGGCGAGTGTGCTGGCCTTTTGGACTCTCTTCGGCAAATTCGCGCTGCTGCGAAGCGAACTCGAGGACACTCGCGCCCGCCTGCTGCAGGGCAGCTTGGAACCGCCGGCTACCCAAACCGAGTTGCGCGTGTCGCCGGACCGCGTCCCCGGAATCGGCCGGGCGCGTGTCTCCGTGAACCGCAACGCGCCGCAGCTCGTCGACCTGCACGTCGACTTGAGCTACTCGAAGGCGATGCAATTTCGCCTGATCGTCGACAAGAAGGATCAGGGGCGTGCGTTGATCCTGAATAATCTGCTCAAGGATTCAAACGGCGAATTGCGGCTGACGTTCAATACCACGGGCCTCGGCGCAGGCATCTACAGCGCGCGCATAGAGGCGCTGCCGCTGCGCGGCGACGCAATCCCGCAACCCGCGGGATGGTTGACCCTCGAAGTCCGCTGATCACTCGTCGCGCAGCGTCATGATGGGCGGCGTATTGACCACGCGCCGCGTCGCCAGGGTGCCGCTCAATCCGACGAGTATCGTGCCGCACACCAATCCCAGGATCCACACCCAGGGGTCGACCTCGAACTGCTGGGAGAACAGGCGGCGCGCCAATATCCAGCCGACCCCCGTGGCGCCGAATGCCGCGAGGGTGCCTGAGAGAAACCCCAGCGCGGAGAACTCGGCGGCGACCCCCTGCAGCACCGTGGCGCGGCTCGCGCCCAGGGTGCGCAGCATCGCGCTCTCGTAGCGGCGCTCATCGCGAGTCGACTGCACCGCCGCCAACAGCACCACCACACCGGCCGCCAAGGTGAACAGAAAGACGTACTGCACCGCCAGCGTGGCGCGATCCATGATGGTGCGGATCTGTTTCAGAATGGCATCGACGTCGAATACCGAAATGCTGGGATGTTGCCGCACGAGATCGGCCAGCGCAGGGCGCTGCGCCTGGGTCAGATACACGCTGGTCATGTAGGTGCCGGCGGCCCCGTCCAGCAGCTTGGGCGGAAACACCAGGAAGAAATTCGGCCGGAAACTGTCCCAACGTATTTTTCGTATGCTGGCGACCACGACGCTCAAGGGTTCGCCCGCGACGTCGAACGTCAGCTTGTCGCCCAGCTTCAGGCCGAGAGTCTCCTGATATTCGGACGATATGGATACCAGCGGTTTGCCAGCATCCTCGCTCGTCCACCACTGCCCGGCGATCAATTGATTGTCGTCCATGAGGGCGGCGGCCCAGGTCAGATTCTGCTCGCGCTCGAGAAAATTGCGCCCGCCCTCGCCCTTGAGCCTTATCGATTCGACCGGCGTCGCGTTGATGGCCGTCATGCGCGCGCGCACCATGGGATACATTTGCGGCTCGCCCATGCCGTGCGACCTGAAGAACTCCTCGAGCGACGCGCGCTCGTCGGGACGGATGTTGATGAGAAAGTTGTTGGGCACGTTGTTCGGCAGGCTGCGCCGCCAGTCGGCGAGCAGATCGCCCCGCACCACCGCCAGGAGCAGCAGCACCATGATCCCCAAACCGAAGGCGACGATCTGCACCACGCTGCCGCCGCCGCGGCGCGACACGTTGGCAAGACCGTAGCGCCACGCGATGCCGACTCCGCCCCGCAAGCGGCCCGTGAGACGCACCAGGCCGTATCCGGCCGCCGTCAGCGCGACGCCCACGCCAAGCACGCCGGCGGACAGGTCCACCACCAATTCCGCGTCGCGTACCATGCTCCACAGAATGGCGAACAAGGCGGCGAACGCAAGCACGTAGGCGAGGCCCGTGCGCAGCGGTGGGGCCGACACGGTCTTGCGGAGAACGCGCGCGGGAGGCGTGTTCTTCAGCTGGAGGAGCGGCGGCAATGCGAATCCGACCAGCATGGCAAGCACCGTCACCAGTGCAATCGGCAGCGGCGCCAGCGAAGCGGGGGGAAGCTCGGTGCGGATCAGGTCGCGGAGCAGCCACGCAAGCCCGGACTGCGCGAGGAAGCCGAGCGAGGCGCCGAGCGCCACGGCGGCGACCGACAGCAGTGCAAGCTCGATGATCGAAATCGACAATACGAAGCCCTGCGACGCGCCCATGCATTTCATCAACGCGACGGTGTCGACGTGGCGCTTCGCATAGCGGCGCGCGCCCATGGCGACCGCAACCGCGGCCAGCAACACCGACGCGAGGCTGGCGAGATTCAGGAACCGGCTCGCACGATCGATGGCGGAGTTCAGCTGCCGGCTGGATTCGTCGACCCGGCGCAGCCGCTCGCCGGCGGCCTTGTGCAAGATCAGGTACTCCCGGAATTCGTCCACCGCGGATGCGGGACCCGCAAACAACGCGGCGTAGGTTACGCGGCTGCCGGGCTGAATGAGTTGCGTAGCCCCGACGTCAGCGAAGTTGATCAGCGCCACCGGCGCCAGATTGACGAAGCCGGTGCCTTGGTCGGGCCGGTAGTCGACCACTTCGGTCACCTTGAACGAGCCGGCGCCGATCCGCAACTTGTCGCCCAAGGAGACCCTCAACTGAGCGAGGATGCGCGCATCCACCCACGCCTCGCCGGCGCCGGGGACCCGGTCCGTGGCGCGGGCGATCCCGAACGGAGCATCGGCGATCCGCATGCGCCCGCGCAAGGGATAGGTGGCTGTCACGGCGTTCAGGGCGGCGAGCTGGCTCGCATCGCCGTTGAAGATCGCGGTCGGAAACTCCAGGAGCTTTGCGCTCTTGAGGCCGCGCTGCTGCGCCTCGGCAAAATACCGCGGGGAGATCGGATCGGGGGATTCCAAGCGCAGATCGGCCGCCAGCACTTCGGCGGCCTGCGCGCGCACACCCTGGGAAATGCGGCTCGTGAAGAAGCCCACGGCCGTCAGCGACAGCACGGCCACCGACAAGGCCAGCAGCAGCACGGAAAGCTCGCCGGACTTGAGGTCGCGCCACAGATTTCGCAAGGCAAACCGCAGTATTTGCATGGGATTGAGGCTCCTAGTTCACCGCATGTCCGGCGTCGAGCTCCAGCACCCGGCTGCAACGCCGGGCCAGCGAGCGGTCGTGCGTGACCAGAATCAACGTGCTGCCGATGCTGCGGTTCAATTCGAACAGCAGGTCGGTGATTCGCGTTCCGGTGGCCGTATCCAGATTTCCGGTGGGCTCATCGGCGAACAGCACCGCCGGATGGGTGACGAAGGCCCGGGCGATCGCCACGCGTTGCTGCTCGCCGCCGGACAGTTGTTTGGGATAATGCGCCGCGCGCGCCGTCAATCCGACCTGCGCGAGGGCTTCCGACGCCGCCTGCCGGGCGTCCGGCCGGCTGCCCAGTTCGAGCGGCAGCATGACGTTTTCGATGGCCGTGAGCGATGGGATCAGGTGAAACGACTGGAACACGAATCCGACGTGCTGCCCGCGAATGTGGGCGCGCCCGTCTTCGTCGAGCTGCGTCAAATCGGTGCCCGCGATGAAGACTTGGCCGGTGCTCGGCGAGTCGAGTCCGGCGAGAATGGCGAGTAATGTCGATTTTCCGGCGCCGGAAGCGCCGACGATGGCCAACGTCTCGCGGGTTCGCACAGCCAGGCTCACATCGGCGAGAATGGTCAGAGAACCTTCGGGGCTGGATACCGTCTTGGACACATTTCTAGCTTCGAGAACGATTTGATCTTGCATCGGGAGCGCCTGTGAAGCGGCTTTTTGTCCTGTTGATGTTGGGTTTGGCGGCACTCTCGGCCGCCGCGGCCGATGCGCCCGTGATCCTGGTATTCGGCGACAGCATCAGCGCCGGGTACGGACTCGCGCACGTCGACGACGGATGGGTGGGGATGCTGCGGACGAAGCTCAAGGCTGAAGGGTACGGTTACCAGGTCGTCAACGCCAGCGTCAGCGGCGAGACCACGGCCGGCGGCCTGGCGCGGCTGCCGCGGGCCCTGGACCTGCAACACCCGCAAATCGTGATCCTCGAATTGGGCGGCAACGATGGATTGCGCGCGCTGCCGATCGACCAGTTGCGCGCCAACTTGGGCAAAATGATCGACCTGTCGGCGGGATCCGGCGCGCGGGTGCTGCTGCTGGGGATGCGCATACCGCCGAACTATGGTCCTGATTACACTGAAAAATTTCGCGGCGCGTTCGCCGATGTGGCAGAGGCGAAAAAAGTGGCGTTCGTGCCTTTTCTACTCGAGGACGTCGCGCTCTCACCCGCCCTCATGCAGGCCGACGGCGTGCATCCGAATGAGCGCGGCCAGCCAAAGCTGCTCGCGACCGTGTGGCCGACTCTTAAGCCCGTGCTGCGCAAATGATCGCACCGTCCGCCATCGTGCACGACATCCACGCTGCGATCGATGCCCCGGGGTCGCGGCCGCGGAATCATCCCCGCCGGACCGCTCAGGGTTTCGGGTTGAGCGGCAGCAAGGTCGTTACGTTCATCAGGAAACGCGTGTATTCATGCGCCGACGTCGATTCGAACAGAACGCCGGTGACGCTGACCTCGGAGTTCTCGATGATGTTCTCCGGGAACTCGGACACGCCTACGAGCTGCAGATCGGTGGCGGACATGCATTGGTAGCTATGCGCCGGCGAATACACGTACGCGGTGCGGTCGAGGACCAGGATGGGCACATTGTCCATGCCGTCGGCGGCCGGGAAGGAGCGGAAATGGACCCGCCCGGTCAACGTGTGTTTCACCGGCTGCAGGAACAGGCAGCCGTAGCCGTGCACACACCCCGAGAGCGCCACGCATGCGCTCAGAAGAATCCACATCCACGAAGTTCTCATATGACCGCCGCCGTTCCCGGTTGAATACATGGATAAATGAAGTCCTCTTCCGATGCGTCCGAGTGGCCGCTCATGACGTGTCAAGTCTACTCCGAGAGCGAAGGACATTGCCGGTACTGCGAACCGGTGCTATACACGCGGGACAAAAAATGAGGAGTTGTCCCACGTGGAGCGAACCTGGCTGCAGCACTACCCGGCCGGCACGCCGGCCGACATCGACCCGGACGAATATGCCTCGCTTCGAGATCTGTTCGACGAGGCTGTTGCCGCCCACGGCAATCGTCCGGCGTATTCGAACATGGGCGCGACGCTCACCTTCGCCCAACTCGACGCGCTGACGCGGGCATTCGCCGCCTGGCTGCAGAAGAAATCCGGGCTGGTCGCGGGCGACCGGGTCGCGTTGATGATGCCGAACGTCCTGCAATATCCCATCGCCCTGTTCGGCGTGCTGCGCGCCGGCATGGTGGTCGTCAATACCAATCCGCTGTACACGGCCCGCGAGCTGGAGCACCAACTGAAGGATTCCGGCGCGAAGTGCATCGTCATCGTCGAGAACTTCGCGCACGTTTTGCAGCAGGTGCTGCCGCGCACCGACTTGAAGCGAGTCCTGGTGACGGGCATCGGCGATTTGCTCGGACTGCCGCGCGGCGCCGTGGTGAATTTCGTGCTGCGCCACGTGCGCAAGCAAGTGCCCGCCTGGAACATGCCCGGGGCGATGACCTTCAAGAGCGCGCTGTCGTCGGGGCTCGGGCTGAAGCTCGAAGCGCCCGCGCTTGGCCCGAACGACATTGCCTTCCTGCAATATACCGGCGGCACGACGGGCGTGGCCAAAGCGGCGGTGCTCACCCACCGCAACATGATCGCCAATGTGCTGCAGACGACCTCCTGGATTTTCCCCGCCATGAAGGCGGGGGGCGCCCGCGTCGTCATTACCGCGCTGCCGCTCTATCATATCTTCGCGCTCACCACGAACTGCCTGGCGTTCCTGCCGTTCGGGGCGTGCAACGTATTGATCACCAATCCGCGGGACTTTCCCGGGTTCGTGGCGGAGCTCAAGCGTCACAAATTCAACTTCATCAGCGGCGTGAACACGCTGTTCAACGCATTGCTGCACACCCCCGGCTTCGAAACCGTCGACTTCCGCTCGTTGCGCGTTTCCTTCGCCGGCGGCATGGCCGTGCAAGCCGTGGTCGCGGAGCGTTGGAAAAAGGTGACCGGCTGCGTCATGACTCAGGGGTGGGGGCTGACGGAGACATCGCCCGTGGCCACGGCGAATCCGATCGGCGCCGATTTCACCGGCAGCATCGGGCTGCCCATTCCCTCGACCGACATCTCGATTCGCGACGACGCTGGCAAGGAACTCCCCACCAACGCCGTGGGCGAAATCTGCGTGTTCGGCCCGCAGGTCATGCGCGGGTACTGGAATCGCCCGGATGAGACCGACAAGGTGATGTTCGGCGACTGGCTTCGCACCGGCGACATCGGCCGCGTCAACGAGAAGGGGTTCGTGTTCATCGAGGACCGCAAGAAGGACATGATCCTGGTTTCCGGCTTCAACGTGTATCCGAACGAAGTGGAAAGCGTCGCCGCGGAACATCCCGGGGTGCTGGAAGTGGCCGCCGTGGCGCAGCCGGACGAGACGTCCGGCGAAGTGGTGGCGCTGTTCGTCGTGAGGAAGGACCCCAATCTCACCGCCCAGGCATTGATCGGGCATTGCCGCACCGAACTTACGGGTTACAAGGTGCCGAAGCACGTCTATTTCCGCAATGAACTTCCGAAAACCAACGTGGGCAAGATCCTGCGCCGCGCCCTGCGGGATGAACTGCGGGCGGCCGCGGGCAAGGCATCGACCTCCGCGCCGAACGCGGTCGTGCGCTGAGCGCTCACGCCGGAGCGTAGCTGCGCACCGCGTCGACCACCAAGGCAACGCGTTCCGGGTCGACGTCGGGCGTGATGCCATGGCCCAAATTGAATACGTGTCCTGATCCGGCTCCATAGCTGTCGAGCACCCGCGTGGTTTCGGCGCGCAACGCATCCGGGGGCGCGAACAGCGCCGAGGGGTCGAGATTGCCCTGCAAAGCGACCCGGCCGCCGACCGCTGCGCGAGCCGCCGCGAGATCGGTGGTCCAGTCGACGCCCACGGCATCGCAGCCGATTGCCGCGATTTCGCCAAGCCACGCGCCCCCGCCCTTGGTAAACACGATATTCGGCACGCGGCGTCCCTCGCGCTCGCGCGTCAATGCGCCGACCACCTGGGCCATGTAGCGCAGCGAGAACTCCGCGTACTGCGCGGGCGTCAGCACCCCGCCCCAGGTATCGAACACCATGACGGCTTGCGCACCGGCCTCGATCTGCGCGTTAAGATACGCGACCGTCGACCGGGCGAGCACGTCGAGCAGGCGATGCAGCACCCGGGGAGATTCGTACATCATTCGCTTGACGAGGCCGAAGGTCTTGCTGCCGCCGCCTTCGACCATGTACGTGGCCACGGTCCACGGACTGCCGGCGAAGCCGATCAGGGGCACCCGCCCATGGAGCTCGCGGCGGACCAGCGCGACGGCGTCCGTCACGTAGCGAAGTTCGCGCCCGGGATCCGGTACCGCGAGCCGGTCGACGTCCGCGGCCGAGCGCACCGGCCGCTCGAATCTAGGCCCTTCGCCGCCCTCGAATTCCAATCCCAGATTCATCGCATGCGGAATCGTCAGGATGTCGGAAAACAGGATGGCGGCATCCAGCGGGAACCGATCGACGGGCTGCAGGGTCACCTCGCATGCGATCTCTGGATTGGTGCACATCGCCATGAAGCTTCCGGCGCGCGCGCGCGTGGCGCGGTATTCCGGCAAATACCGTCCCGCTTGCCGCATCAGCCAGATGGGCCGACGCGGCGTCGGTTCGCGCAGCAACGCGCGCAGCAGCAGATCGTTCTGCAAGGGGCCGGTCATGTCCGTTCGCCCGGATCGAACAGCCGGCGATGCTCGAGAATCGCGTAGCGGTCCGTCATGCCGGCGATATAATCCGCGACGGCGCGGGCGCGGCCCGCCGTTCCTTGCACCGATTCCAAGCGTGCGCCGCTGTCCTTGTGTTCGTCGGGCATGAGGCCGGGGTCGCTGAAAAAGGCTTCGAAGAGCGCCCCGATCACGCGGCGCGCCTTGGACGTCATGCGCCTCACTTTGTAATGCCTATAGACGTGCTCGCGCAAAAACATCTTGAGCGCGTAATTGAGTTCCTGGGCGACGTCGCTGAAGCCGATCAAGGGGCTCGCGTGATTTCTCACGTCGGCAATCGAACCCACCGCCGAAGCACGCAGCCGCGACGCAGAGGCGTCGATCAAATCCGACACCAGCCGATTGATCATGCGTCGCAGAATTTCGAATACCAGGCGGCGGCCCGCGAGATCCGGATATTTTGCCGCCACTTCGCCGTGAAATTCGCGGAACAGGGGCACCTCGAGCAATTGCTCCACGGTGATGAGGCCGGCGCGGATGCCGTCGTCCACATCATGATTGTTGTAGGCTATTTCATCGGCGAAATTCGCAAGCTGCGCTTCGAGTCCCGGTTGCTTGCGGTTGATGAACCGTTCGCCCAACTCGCCCAGTTGCAACGCGTGGTTGTATGAGCAGTGTTTGAGGATGCCCTCGCGGCATTCGAAAGTCAGGTTCAGCCCGTTGAAGTCCGCGTAGTGTTCTTCGAGCTCGTCGACCACGCGCAGCGACTGCAGATTGTGCTCGAAACCGCCGAAGTCCATCATGCATTCGTTGAGCGCGTCCTGGCCGGCATGGCCGAAGGGCGTGTGACCCAGGTCGTGGGCGAGGCAAATGGCCTCGGCAAGCACCTCGTTGAGCCGCAGCGCGCGCGCGATGGTCCGCGCGATCTGCGCCACCTCCAGCGAATGGGTGAGCCGGGTGCGGAACAGATCGCCCTCGTGATTGACGAAGACCTGCGTTTTGTAAACCAGTCGGCGGAACGCGGTGGAATGCACGATTCGATCGCGGTCGCGCTGGTATTCGGAGCGATACGCCGGCGGGTCCTCGGCGTAGCGCCGGCCGCGCGATTGATCGTCGTGGGCGGCAAAGGGCGCGAGTTCGGTCACGCGAAGTACTCGTTCATCGTGGCCTCGAGCGCGCTCGGCGCATAAAGTCCCGTCACCACCGCGCGGCCGAGTTTTTCGAGCAATACCAGACGTACGCTGCCTTCCCGGACTTTTTTGTCCATCTGCATCAACGCGAGGGCGCGCGCCGTGCCGATGCGGGGGGGCTGCGTCGGCAGACCGGCCCGCACCAGGAGGCCGCGCACGCGCTCTTGCGTGCCGCCGTCGATCAGACCCAGCCGATGCGACAAATTCGTGGCCACCACCATGCCGAGACTCACCGCCTCGCCGTGCAGATAGGTATCGAATTGCGTCGCCGCCTCGATCGCGTGGCCGAATGTATGGCCGAAATTCAAGATGGCCCGCAGATTGCTCTCGCGCTCATCCAGGGCGACCACGGCCGCCTTGATGGCGCAGGAACGCTCGATGGCGTAGGCGAGCGCCTCGGGATCGCGGCCCGTCAGCTTCGCGATATTGAGCTCCAGCCAGTCGAACAGCAGTGGATCCCATATGCAGCCGTACTTCACCACCTCGGCAATCCCCGCGCGCAATTCGCGATCGGGCAGCGTCGCGAGCGTATCGGTGTCGGCAATGACCGCGAGAGGCTGGTGAAAGGCGCCGATGAGATTCTTGCCGCCGGGATGATTGACGCCGGTCTTGCCTCCCACCGAGGAATCGACCTGGGCGAGCAAGGTCGTCGGTATCTGAACATGGGCCACGCCGCGTTGATAGCAGGCCGCCGCAAATCCCGCGACATCGCCCACCACGCCCCCGCCCAGCGCCAGCACCGTCGCATCCCGATTGAGCTTCGCCTCGACCAGGGCATCGAATACCCGGCCGAGAGTCTGCAGGGTCTTGTATTGTTCGCCGTCCGGGAGCACGCAATGCGCGAGCCGGCGACCGGACAGGCTGGATTCTAGTTTCTCGAGGTAAAGCCCAGCGACCGTCGTGTTGGTGACGATCAGCACATCGGCGGGGGGGAGCGTCGAAGCGATGAGCTCATGATGACCCAACAGGCCGGGTCCGATCAGGATGGGATAAATCGCGTGTCCGACGTCTACCTTGAGTGTTTGCACGGCACACCGATTATACGGCGCTTACAGCCCGTATGCCCGCCGTAGCTCCTGGTGGATCTCTTCGGCCACCAATTGCACACGCCGGCGGTCCGTCGACACGGTGATGTTGGCGATTTCGGCGTACAGCGCCGCCCGCCGCAGCATGAGTTCCTGGAGCTTTTCCTCCGGATCCGTATCGTTCAACAGGGGACGATGGCGCGCGTAGCGCGTGCGTTCGAGTTGCTGGTCGATCGAGGTTTCCAAGTACACCACGATCCCCCGTTCCTTGAGCACCCGCCGGTTATCGGCCTCTATGACGGCTCCGCCGCCCGTCGCCAACACGATGGATTCGAGCCGCGTCAGCCGCTCGATCGCTTCCTTTTCCCGCGCCCTGAAGCCCGCCTCGCCTTCCTTCTCGAAGATGAAGGAGATGTCGACGCCGGTCTTGGCCTCGATGTCGGCGTCGCTGTCGTAAAATGTCAAATGAAACAGGCGCGCGAGGTGCCGGCCCACGGCGGACTTGCCCGATCCCATGGGACCGATGAGGAAGATATTGCGAACGGTGGCCATGCTGGCCGGCGATCATAGACGACCTTACAGCTCCGGTCGAAGATGCCGGCAGGGCCAATCGACGGCCGGGGCGGGTGCCGCCCCGGCTGACTGTTTAGGTAAAGGGAATCGACGCTGTCGTCGCGATACCGGCAGGCGTCGTGATCGTGATGAGCAACGTCCCCGCACTCGGCGTACTTCCGGCCGACGTGGTGATGGGAATCGACTGGCCGCCGACCGCTTCCGAACAGGGCCATACATAGCTGGTCGGGGCAACGATGGTAGTGGCCGAGCTCGGTGAAGCCGTTATGCCAATCGTGGTGCCGCCCGGCAGCTGCTGATTATGCAGGTCGGTGACTTGAATTCTGAATGAGCCGCCCGTGGACAGATGGGGGGTGCCGCTCCAGGTCACATAGGGCGTACTGCCAGACAAGACGATGACGTTGCTCGCGTAGATCGCGACCGATGATCCTGCGGTACTGCAGAGCGGGCCTTCGCACAATGCGCTTTGCACCAATCCGTCCGGACCCTCTCGCTTGCCGGTATTGAAGAAGTCGATGAACGGCTCGCCGAGAACGTAGGTGGGAACGAAAACCGTACCGTCCGCGTACGAGTCGCCCAGCTCCCACTCGTTCAGGAACGGCTCCGAGGTGTCGTCCCAGGGCTTCGGGCTGCCATTGGGGAAATCGTTTTGCGGATTATTGGCATTGAACGGGACGGTGTCGCCCGGATTGAAATACCCGCTGCCGGTCGCATCGATGAAGCTTTCTTCGCCGATGGCCGAGACCATGATCGGACTACGGCCGTTGGTCGTCGAGTTGCAAAGAGCGCCGCCAAAGACGGCCGGGCCGGGGCAGTAGTTCGGGTTGCTATTGGTGTTGCTGGCGCTGGCGGCGGTCGATTGAGGATTGCCGCTGATCGAGTAGGGCGCCTTGCTGGTCCAACTGACCGAGCAGCTGCCGCCGGCGGTCTGACAGCTCGCTTGAATCCCGCCCAGGGTCGTCTGGAAGTTGGCCGTCGTGCCGTCCGGCACCGGGTTGCTGAACCGGTCGGTCATGCTGACGGTCACCGGCACGGTCACGCCGTCCCGGTCCCAGGCCTCGACGTTGGGGCAAATGGTCGAGGAGCCGACAGAGAGCGAGATGTTATGACTGGTCGGAATACCGGTGGACACCGTCAAGGAGTTCGATTCGGTCGAGACCGTGGTGCCGCCGGCGGTCACCGTGGAAGCCGTAACGCGCACGCTCGTCGCGACCGTACCGCCGCTCACGACGGTCTGTACCTGGCCGTTGGCATCGGTGGTCGCTGTCGTCGGCGCGAGGGTAATGCCGCCCACCGTCGTGTTGAGGGACATGGTCACCGCGGCACCTGCGCGCGGGCCACCCGAGGTGTCCAGCACCTGGAATACGACGGTCGAAGTCGCCGATCCTCCCGCGCTGCCCACGCCTTTCAACGTGATAGTCGACGGAGTCGCCGAAATGAACGAGATGGAACCGATCGCCGCCTGGGCCACGGTCACCGTGCCACTCGCGGTCAAGCTCTGGCTGTTGGCGGACGCCGTCGCCGTGATCACATCGCTGCCGCTGCATCCGGTCGCGGAGTACGTGGCGCTCGCGCTACCGGTGCTCGTGGTAACGGTCGGGCTGGTGGGTGTGACGCCGGCGGGAGTAGCCACAATCGTCGCGAGGCCCTGGGCTTGGCAGGGCGAACTGAACGTCACGGCCGTGGGCGTGGTGTAAAGCGCGCCGGTCTGATCGACGATGGACGCCAGAAGACTGGTGCTTCCACCCGCCGACAGCGACTTCGTGGAAATGGCCAACACACCGGCCTGAAAGCTCGAGGCGGTGCCGCTGCCCATCGACAGGACGACGGTCGGCGTCGTGCCCGTGGTGGTGCTGACTCCCGTCGCGTTTTCCCCGGTGATGGAACCCGAGTCGCCGCCGCAGCCCGTAAGCAACGCGGCGCCCAGCCACACTATGATCGATAACTTGCGCATGCTCTTCAATCCCTCGTTCGCCGACCGTCGGCGTTGGCAATCAGTACAGATTAGATCCCTCACGCAATATCTTCGGCGTGATGAAGATCAATAGTTCCGTCTTGTTGTTGATGTTGATGGTGCTCTTGAAGAGGTTGCCCAGCACTGGAATGTCCGCCAGCCAAGGCACCTTGGTGTCCGACTTCGATTTCACGGTCTCGAGAATGCCGCCGAGCACCACGGTCTGGCCGTCGTTGACCAGCACCTGGGTCAGGATCTGGCGGGTGTCGATCGAGGGAACGCTGCCGCCGGTGGCGCTCGTCACCTGCGCACCCACCGTATCGTCGCTCACGTCGATATCCATGACCACACGATTGTCCGGAGTGATGAGCGGAGTCACCTTGAGAGACAGCACCGCGTTCTTGAATTGCGTCGTCGTGGCGCCGCTGGACGCCGATTCCTGATAGGGAATCTCGACGCCTTGCATGATGGTCGCCTGTTTCTGATTGGCGGTAATGACGCGCGGCGAGGAGATGGTTTCGCTCTTGCCTTCGTTTTCCGCCGCCGACAATTGCAGGTCGAGCAAATGGCTCCCTGACAGCAAAGCGACGCCGAAACTGCCGTTGATGTTGGAGGCAGGCAGATTGACCCCATAGCGATTGGCCAGTGTCTGCGTCGTGAGTGCCGTCGTAGGCGTGGCGCCGGTGGCCGACGAAGTGACCACGCCATCCGCAGCGGCGGCGGTACCCGAGACAGAAAACAGATTCGCGCCGGCCGAGTTGGTATTGGCGAAGCCTAGCTGCGCACCCAGATCACGCTCGAAAGTGTCGCTCACGACCACGATGCGCGCCTCGATCAAGACTTGTCTTATGGGCACGTCCAAGGTCGCCACCAGGCGCCGGATGTCCGCCAAGCGCTCGGCCGTGTCCTGCACCAACAAGGTGTTGGTGCGGTCGTCGATCGACAGGCTGCCGCGCGCCGAGAGCATGGACTCCTTCGAGTTACCGGACTTGATGAGCTTGGCGAGGTCCGACACCTTGGCATAGTTGACCTGCAGGAATTCCGAGCGCACCGGCGAGAGCTCCTGAACTTCCTTGTGCGCTGCGAGCTCCGCCTTTTCGCGGTTAGCCAGTTCTTCGGTGGGACCGATGATGATGACGTTGTCCTGTCGCCGCTTGTCCAGTCCCTTGGTGCGCAGCACGATGTCGAGCGCCTGATCCCAGGGCACGTTCTGCAACCGCAGGGTCAGGTTGCCGCCGACCGAGTCGCTGACCACGATGTTCTGGCCGCTGGTGTCTGCCAGCAGTTGCAGCACCGAGCGCACGTCGATGTCCTGGAAATTCAAGGTCAGCCGCTCGCCGGTGTATTCCTTCTTCTCGTCGGCGTTGGCGCGCTTCAGCGAGGGCTTGATCTCGATCGTATATTGATTATCGGACTGGTACGCGAGCTGCTCGAAGTCGCCCTGGGCGGTGATCACCAGGCGGGAGCTGCCCTCGACCCGGATGGCATCCACGGTTTGCACGGGGGTGGCAAAGTCCTCCACATCGTAGCGGCGCATCAGATTCTTGGGCATGAGCGTGCCGGCGAAGTCCACCACGACTTGATTGCCCTCCTGACGTACGTTCACGGGGGTGCGCGGATCGGTCAGCTGCACGATCACGCGGCCGGTGCCGTCGGAACCGCGCCGAAAATCGATGGTGCGAATGCTGCGTTCCGTCGCGGCCTGACCGGCGCCGGCGCGCGCCATCGCGACCTTGGCCATCGCATCGCCGGGCTGATTGCCGAGGGTGATGGTGATGGTGTTGCCGTCGACTTTCGTCGAATAGGGAAGCAAGGAATCGACATTCACCACGACGCGGGTGCGTCCGTTGGCTTCGGCGGCCAACACGGTGTCGACGCCGCCCGAGCGCACGTCGATGCGCCGCGAGGGCAGCGCGAGCGTCGTGTTCGGCAGATCGAACGCGATGCGCGCGGGCTTGTCGATGGTGAACGGCATGGGCTCGGGCGCCGGGCCGCTTAGCCGCAGCTTGAGTTGCACCTGCTGTCCGGTCAGCGTTTGAACGTCGATGGCCTCGAGTTTGACCGCGTCGGCGGCCTGCGCGAGGCTGGTGATCGCGGATACCGCGACGAGCAGCATTGCCCCGATCATCGCCGTTCGTGTTTTGAATCTGATCATGCTTCTATTCTCCCTGTGGCCTCAATCACTCAATGCCTAATGAGGCCGGTCGCTCGATGTAGCCGCCGAGACCGTCCGGTATGATTTCGACGAGACTAATTTTACTGCTGCTGATGTCGGTGACTTTCCCATCGTTCTGCCCTAGATAGTTGCCGGGTTTTACCTTGCTCACGAGGCCGTCCTTCGACTGGACGAGCCCGTAGAAATTGCCGCCCACCTTGAACGTGCCCACCATCTTGAGCGTGTCCAACGAGAATCCCTCGAGAAACTCGCGGCTGCGGCGCGTGCTCGGGCGCAGGCTCGCGCTGCCGCCTCCGGCGCTCGGGCCTTGGGGTTGGAATGGCGAACGCATCCCGCCCGCCCCGTAAACGAACGTCTCATAAGGCTTCACTTCGGGCAGCGCCTGAATTCGGCCGCCCGGTTTCTTCTTGGTCTCGGCAATCCATTTCTGCAGATCGGACTGTCCGCCCGAACAGCCGGCCGCCACAAAACTCGCGAGCACGGCCGTGCAAATTACGCGAGCACCCGTTGTGCTTCTCACGTCGCGCCTCCTGACTTCTTTTTAGCCGGTGCGTGGCCGCCGTCGTCTTCGATGTAGCGATAGGTCTTTGCGGTCACATCCATCGTCAAATTGTCGTAAGCTCCGGCCTTGTCGCTCACCGGAGTGATCTGAATGTCGTGCAGCGTCACGATGCGCGGCAGGGCGGCGATGCCGCTCACGAACGTGCCGAACTCATGATACGTGCCGACCAGCCTGATTTTGATCGGCAGCTCGGCATAGAAGCCTCTGACCTGCTCGCCCGCGGGCTGGAATAGTTTCTCCTGCAGGCCGGCCGCGAGGCCGGTTTGTGAGATATCCACCAACAGGTTCGGCACTTCGGTCTTGCCCGGGAGCTGGCGCAGCATGGCGCCGAAGCTGCGTTCCATTTCGCCGAGCTGCGCCTTGTAGGCGTCGAGATTCGCCGCCCGCTGTTGTTTGCTCTCGAACTGGGCGCGAAGATCCAATTCGTCGGCCTCCGCTTTTTGCAGCACCGGCCGGTCGTCGTTCCAGACGAACATGTACCACGCGACGGCGGAACAGATGACGAAAATCAACAGCACGAAAAAGCCGCGCACGGCCAGCGGCCAACGGCCCACATCGCGCGGATCCAAAGTACGAAGTTGTTCGATGAAGTTCATTTCGCCGCAACCTTCTTGACCGTTGATTCGCCGCCTTCATCGAGGTTCACGCCCACCGCATCGGCGCTCAACGTGAAGCTCGAGCCGCCGGTCGGGGAGTTCGGGGCGGCCTCGACGACCTGCAACTGGGGGTTGTCCATCCACATGGAGCCGTCGATATTTCTCATGAACGTCGACACGCGGGTGCTCGATTGGGCGATGCCCTTGATCTCGAGCTTATTGCCGTTCTCTTTGATTTGCGTGAGATACACGCCTTCGGGAACGGTCTTTACCAGCTCATCGAACAGATGCACGATTTCCGGCCGCTTGCGCTGCAGTCGTTCGATGATGTCCATGCGCGCAACCAGGCGCTGCTTGCGGTTCTCGAGGTCCTGAATGTCGGCGATTTGCGCGTCGAGCTTCACGATCTCCTTCTTCAAGAGATTGTTCTTCTCGACCTGGGCGTCGGTCCAACTGGCGTACATGAGCTTGCCGACGCCGATCAGTACGATGGACGCGAGCACTGCGGCGCCGGCAGCGACCATGAATTCTCGACGCCGCACTTTGCGTTCGAGTTCACGCCAAGGAAGTAGGTTGATACGTGGCATGTCAGCCCTCAGTCAAAGCTTCGCAGCGCGAGGCCGCAGGCAGTTAGTAATGCCGTGGCGTCCCGGCCCACCGCTTGCGCTTTGGCTTTGGACGACACTTTCATGTTGCCGAGAGGGTCGCCTTTGTCCGCCGGCACGCCGACGCGGCTCGAGATGACCTCCGCGACCCCGGGGATGTTGGCGCAGCCCCCGCAGATCAGGATCTGATCGGGTTGCGAGCGCCCGCTGCCGGATGCGAGATAGAACTGCAGCGAACGGCTGACCTGCTGGGTCATGTCGTCGATGAACGGGTCGAGCACCTCGGGCTGATAGTTGCTGGGCAGTCCGCCCTCTTTCTTGGCGCGCCCGGCCTCCTCCATGCTCAATCCGTAGGTACGCATGATCTCCTCGGTGAGCTGCTGTCCGCCGAAGGCGAAATCCCGGGTATAGATGACCTTCATGTCGCGCAGCACGCTGAACGTGGTGCTGCTGGCGCCGAAATCGACCACCGCGACGGTTCGGTCCAGGCCGCCGTCGGGCATCTGATGACGCATCAGCGCGCAGGCGTTCTCCAGCGCGAAGGCTTCGACGTCGACGATGTAGGCGGTCAATCCGGAGGCTTGAACTGCGGCCTGACGCTGTTCGACATTCTCCGTGCGAGTGGCGACCAACAGCACATCCAGCATCTCCGGATCCTTCTCCGAGGGACCCACGACTTGGTAGTCGTAGCTGACTTCCTCCATCGGGAAGGGAATGTATTGGTCAGCCTGCATCTCGACTTGCCCCTCGAGCTCGTTTTCACCGAGATTCTTGGGCATCTGTATCACTTTCGTGATGGCAGCATCCCCGCTGATCGCGATTGCAGCGAGCCGGCTCTTGGCACCGGAGCGTTTGACCGCCCGGCGGATGGCCTCGCCGACGGCTTCTGCGTCCACGATGGCCTTTTCGTTGATGGCGTTGTGCGGAGTCGGCTCCGCCGCATACGATTCAACCCGGTACTGGCCCCCCGACATCGTGAGCTCAATGAGTTTCACAGACGAGGTGGTTATGTCAAGTCCCAATAAGGGACGATATCTTTTTCCTAACGACCACACAAATATTTCCCTTTTTGCTCAGTACCTTGGAGGTCGAAAATGCCGTGCGAGAGTAGCTACGCTGCGCCAACTTAGCAAGAAACTGTTAAATAGAACGTGAAGCTACTCACGGTAATCACCGACAGGGCCACCCTGCACGGGCAAAGTGCGAACTACGAACGGTCCGCAGCGAAAACGAGGACGCTTAAAGTCATCCATACAGACCTCTGGCCGCCTATGCTCTCCATAGGCGCTTGGTTAAGCTTGGTCTGGCAACCCCGCTGTCCTAGGTTCGAACCCGTAGACCGGTGGCTTTGCGTCCTCATCTTTCGATGAGTATGCCCGTGTATCCAGCGGTAATATGCATGCCCATTTCCGCCGGTTTAGTAACTTAGAACTGTTTTCAGTGACCAAACGTTACCTAGTTCTCATCTCGCGAATTTGTGTGGTCCTGGTGGCCGTAATCGCCCTGATTGCGTTCGCGAACGTCTGTGCTTATGTCTATTTGAGGCCTGCGCTGCCGGATGTCGGGAGCCTGCGCGACGTGCAGCTGCAGGTGCCGCTGCGCGTCTACACGCGCGACGCCCGGCTGATCGCGGCGATCGGCGACCAGCGCCGGATTCCCGTGCGCTACGATCAGCTGCCAAAAAAGCTCATTCAGGCGTTCCTGGCAACCGAGGATGACCGCTTCTTTCAACACCATGGCGTTGATTGGCAAGGGATTTTACGCGCGGCGGTGGCCAACCTGAAGGCCGGCGGCATCCGCCAGGGCGCGAGCACCATCACCATGCAGGTTTCCCGCGACATGTTTCTTACGCCGCGGCGCGACATGAAGCGGAAAATGAGCGAAATCTACATTTCGCTGCTCATGGAGACCGAATTCACCAAGGAAGAGATCTTTTCGCTGTACGTCAACAAGATCTTCCTGGGACAGCGTGCGTATGGGGTGGCGGCGGCGGCCGAGGTGTACTTCGGCAAGGCCCTGGACCAGCTGAACGTCGCGGAGATGGCCACGCTCGCCGGGATTCCCACGGCTCCTTCCCTGGTCAACCCGGTGGCCAGCGCCGATGCGGCCCGGGTGCGCCGCACCCACGTGCTGGGCCGCATGCGTGAGCTCAACTACATCAGCCAGGCCGAATACGACGAAGCGAACTCGAGTCCGATGGAATCGCGCCTGCATGGCCCCACCATCGAGGTGGACGCGCCGTACGTGGCGGAAATGGTGCGCAACGAAATGCAGGCCAAATACGGCGACAGCATCTATACCGCCGGCTTCCGGGTGTATACGACCATCGATTCGCGGCTGGAAGGCGCCGCGACTGTGGCGCTGCGTACCGGGCTTCTACAGTACGACCGCCGCCACGGCTGGCGCGGGGCCACGGCGAAGGTCGATCTGTCGAAACCCGCCACTGCGGCCAACCTGGAGCTCGAACTCGAGGAATTTCCCGTTATCGGCGGCCTGCGCCCGGCCGTGGTACGAAGCGTCGAGGCAAAGAGCGCCACGATCTACGTGAAAAACCTGGGAGTGGTGACGTTGCCGTGGGAAAAGCTCTCCTGGGCGCGACGCGAGCTGCCGGAGGAGAAAACCGATCGCTCTCCGTCCCTGGCGTCGGAAATCTTCAGCCCCGGCGATGTCATCTATACCGTAGGCAGCACCCGTGAGAACCTGCAATTCGTGCAGATTCCGGAGGTGCAGAGTGGGCTGGTGTCGGTGGATCCGAAGGACGGCGCCGTGGTCGCCTTGGTGGGCGGCTTCGATTTCTTTCAGAGCAAGTTCAACCGCGTGACGCAGGCGCGCCGGCAGCCCGGCTCGGGCTTCAAGCCCTTCGTTTATTCCGCAGCCTTCGAACGGGGCTATACGCCGGCCAGCGTGGTGTTGGACGCCCCCATCGTGATCGACGAAGCCGGCATGGAACAGGCGTGGCGGCCGAAGGAGGACGACAGCGAGTTCCACGGCCTGGTCCGCCTGCGCGAGGCGTTGGCGCATTCGCGCAATCTCGTGTCCGTGCGGATCGTGCGCGACATCGGCGTCGACTACACTCGAAACTTCGTCACTCGATTCGGTTTCGAGAAATCCCAGATCCCCGACGACCTCACGATGGCGCTGGGCACCGCCTCATTGAGTCCTTTGCAGGTAGCCGCGGGCTATGCCACCTTCGCGAACGGCGGCTTTAGGGTTACTCCCTACTACATCGATCGAATCGAGGACGGCAGCGGCAAGACCTTGGTGCAAGCCGCGCCCCCCGTGGCCTGCTTCGAGTGCGGCCGCGTCACGGATCCGGCGCCGGCGGCTCCCGCCAAGGCCGCCGCGAATCCGCGCGCGGCGTGGCTGGATGAGGGCGAGCACGACGGCAAAACCATGATCCCGCCCGGGAATCTCGCCCCGCAGATCTTGAGGCCGCAGGTGGCGTATCTGCTCGCCGACATGATGCAGGACGTCATTCGCCACGGCACCGGCGTCGCCGCCCGGGTGCTCAATCGCACTGACCTCGCCGGCAAGACCGGCACCACGAACGACGCGCACGACGCCTGGTTCAACGGCTTCAATCGCGATCTCGAAACCACGGTCTGGACCGGGTTCGATCAGGATCGCACTCTCGGCGAGCGTGAGCAGGGCGCGACGGTCGCGCTGCCCATCTGGATTTTCTACATGCACGAGGCATTGGCCGGCCTGCCGCCGCACTGGGTGCCCATGCCTGACGGGATCGTGACGGCGCGCATATCGCCCGAGACAGGGTTGCTGGCGAGCTCGGACAACCCCAACGGAATCATGGAAAAATTCATCGAGGGCAATCTTCCGAAATCCGAAGCCTACGAGGGGCCGAACAATCAGAATCCGCTGACCGATGGCGACAAACCGTTATTCTAGGGATCATGCCTAAGCATCATGCCTAAGGATCATGCCTAAGAAATTCTCCCAGCGGGCCGAAGATCTGCGCCGCGCCCTGGCCCAGGAAGCCGCGCGCATCATGGCCGAACACGGCATCGCGGACTTCCTGCAGGCCAAGCGCAAGGCGGCCGACCGGTTGGGCGTCAACGACGTCGCCGTTCTCCCCAAGAATATCGAGATCGAAGCGGCTCTGCGCGAACATCAGCGGCTATTCGGACGCGACTCGCACGACCACACGTTGAAGGAACAGCGGCGCATTGCGCTCGACACCATGCGTCGCTTGAGCGAATTTCAGCCGCGGCTGGTCGGGTCGGTGCTCACCGGGACGGCGACCAACTACAGCGACATCAACCTGCACTTGTTCGCCGATCGCTCCGAGTCGGTGGCGATCAAGCTTCTCGAAATCGGCATACCCCACGAATTCTACGAGCGCCGCGTCAAAATGGACGCCGAACGCAGCGTCAACTACCCGGCGCTCCGCTTCGACGCGGACGGCCGAACCGTGGATGCGACGGTGTTTCCCATCGACGGCATTCGCCAGTCTCCGTACTCGCCGGTGGACGGACGGCCGATGAAGCGGGCCGATGTACGCGAAGTGTCGGAGCTGGTCGACGCCAGTTGATGTTGCGCGCACGCGACGCGCGATATTCGACTTTAGCCAGGGTAAAATTTCTTGAACGTCCGTTAAGAGACGTATTAAGCTCGCCGGCAGACCGCATGGTGCGCGACGAACGGCCGCAAGAGCCTGGAACCACCCTGGTCTGCGATTGCTTGTGGGGAAGCGGCACTGGGTCAATCATACTGAGGGGTACGGGATGGGTTCGGATCAACTGAAGCGATTATTCGTGCCTGCCGTCCTGGCGGCCCGACTGGTTTGTCCCTCGATGTCCGCGGCGGCTGCCGCCGAAGGCGACGCCGCGAACAATGCCTCCTTGGAAGAGGTCGTCGTGACGGCGACGCGCCGCAGCGAGCGCCTCGAGGACGTGCCCATCAGTGTCACGGCTTTCAGTCAGGAAAAGCTCGACGCCGAGGGCCTGCACAGCATCGACGACCTGACCCGGCTGTCCCCGGGCGTGGCGTTTCAGCGTAACGGCATGAGTTCGGCCGGCAACTACAACGACGAAGGCTCCGACATCAACATCCGCGGGGTCGACTCGACCGCCGGCACTTCGACCACCGGCATATACATCGACGACACCCCGATCCAGACGCGCCACATCGGCTTCGGCTCGATCAACGCGTTCCCCGCGTTGTTCGACCTCGACCGCGTCGAGGTGCTGCGCGGCCCGCAGGGCACGCTGTTCGGCGCCGGCGCCGAGGGCGGGGTGGTGCGATTCATCGCCCCGGAGCCGAATTTGAAGAGCGACAGCGGCTATTTCCGCGCCGACAGCTCCGTGACCGACGGCGGCTCGCCGAGCTACGAGGGCGGCGCCGCGTTCGGGGCGCCCATCATCGAGGATGTGCTCGCCTTCCGCGCCAGCGTCTCATATCGCAAGGACGGCGGCTGGGTGGACCGCGTCGACTATACGCTGTCGCCGAACAGCCTCGCAGCGACCCCCACGCCCATTTACAACGGGGTTACGACCGATCCGAACGCGAACTGGCAGGAAACCACGACGGCGCGGCTCGCGGTCACCTGGAAGGCGACCGACTCACTCGAAATCACCCCGTCGATCTACTACCAACGCCTGTACATCAACGACACCGCTGCGTTCTGGGTTGCGCTCTCGGACCCTGGCGCCGCGGTCTACCAAAATGGCAACGCGCTCACGAATCCGAGCGACGACCCGTTCACCTTGAGTGCCATCAAGGTGAAGTGGGACCTGGGTTTCGCGTCGCTGTTTTCGAATACGGCCTTCTACGACCGCAATCAGAAGGCCACGTCGGACTACACCCAATACCTGCGCGCGACGTGGTCGTACTTCGGCGTATATCCCAATACCTTCCCGGCGGCCGGCGACAAGGGGTATGCACTGTTCGAGGACGATCAGCGCAATTTCTATCAGGAGTTGCGCCTTGCCTCCAGCGATACCGACGCACGCGTCGTGTGGAATACCGGCGTGTTCTTTTCGCACCTGGAGGAGAATGTTCCCGAGAGCATTTATGACAACAATCTGAACGCGGAAGTGCTCGCCTACACCGGCGGCAATCCCGCCGTGCCGGTCTGCACCGCCGCGCAGCCATGTCCCAGCGGCCTCATCTACAACGGCCCGGTCGACAGGGTCATCGACAAGCAGATCGCGCTGTTCGGCGAAGCCAATTTCAAGATCACCGACACGTTCAAGGCTACCGTCGGACTGCGCGTGTCGCGGCTCGATTTCACGGGATCGGTCTGGGAGACGGGCCCGTTTCTCGGAACGACCATCGTCACCCAATCCAGCAGCAGCGACAAGCCGGTGACGCCGAAGGCCGTGCTGACGTGGCAACCTGACCGCGACGATCTTCTCTACGCGAGCGCCACCAAGGGCTTCAGACCGGGCGGCCCCAACGTCGGCGTCGGCAACATTTGTCTCGGGAATCTCAACTCCCTGGGACTTTCCCAGGTGCCGGGGCAATTTTCCTCGGACAGCCTGTGGAGCTACGAACTCGGCAGCAAGAACACCTTCTTCGAACATCGGCTGCAAATCAACGCCAGCTTGTTCTACATTGACTGGAGCAACATCCAGCAGAACGTCTATCTGCCGGATTGCGGCGAGCAATTCACGGCGAACCTTGGCAAGGCGAAAAGCGAGGGCGGCGACATCGATGTGCTCTACCGTCCATTGGAGGCGCTGACGCTCGATCTGGCAGCGGCCTACACCGACGCCCGCTTGACCAAGACGTCCTGTGCAGGCGCATTGACGTACACGGGCGGCGGAGTGTGCTCCGGAGCCGGGGGATTGACCGCCGCGCCCATCGCCACCAACGGGGACGCGCTGCTGGGTGCGCCGTGGACTTTCACGACCTCAGCCGAATATCACTTCCCCGTGTGGGACGGCCGCACTCCGTACATGCGGGTCGACTATCAGCACTCCACGGCGCAAAAATCGCTGTTGCAGGGCCAGGATCCGAATAACGCGTTGTACGACACGACGATTCCGGGATTGCCCATCGTCAATAATCTCTCCGCGCGGGCCGGGCTTCGCTTCGATGGATTCGATCTTTCGGTGTACGGCAACAATCTGACGAATGCGCATCCGCTGCTGTTCGAGTCGAGAGATATAGCCTACACGCCGACCGACACGCTCTACTTCGGCCGTGGGATGCGGCCGCGGACCATTGGTCTTACGGGCACGTATCACTTCTGAGGACAGTAGCCGCCGTAGCGAGGCGAGTCTGCCCGGTTGCAGGCTCGCCGCTCCCGGCAGTGATTACTTGCCGCCCTTCTCCTGCCAGACGGCCAACGTGTCCGGCGAGCCCTGGGCGCGAACGCCGTTGTCCATCAGGATTTCGTCGGTCGCGCTCATGATCGCCTGCCGCGAGAACACCAGTGCTTCGCCCCCCTTTTGATCGAATTCGAAGGTGACAAAGGGGTCCTTGAGGTCGCGCAGCACCTCGACCATGTGGCGCAGGCTCTTGATGCGCGTGCCGTTGATCGAATACAGCACGGAGCCTGCGGGATTGGAATAACCATTGGCGAGTTTGTGCGGGAAGAACGGCGAGGAGACCACCACCAGCTCCTGTAACTCGGCGTCCGGTGCATCCAGGGCGCGCGTGACCAGGGGACTCTTTACCAACCCGAGCATCCTCATGAGGCCGGCATTGCCTTCCAGGCCCGATACGAACTGCCAGGTTGCCGGCGAAAACACCAGCGGTCCATAGATGAAATAGGAGGGGTACCCGCCGCGCAGATCGGAGACCAGTGTGGGATGCTCGGACGACACCGGCAGCTCAATCTTCAGGGACTTGCCGGCACGAACCACGGTGAGCGGCAGCTCTCCGTTGCCCCCGGCCTGCTGGATCAGGTATCCGAAGCTCACCCGCAAATCCGTGTCGATCTTCACCATGCCCTGGTTGTCGATGGGCGTCCCGCCGATGCGGGTAATGACATCCCATTCCTTCAGCGGATACGAGGCCTCCGTGCTGGACGGTCGATGCACCACCATGCCCTCGACGGATTTATCCAGCTTCAGAAAATCGCGCAACGCCGGATTCTCGAGCGTCTGGAGATCATCGTACATCGCCGGTTTGCCGTCGTAGCGGCCATCGGCGATGTCCTTCAAGAACAGCTCCACCTCTTCGTTGGGAATGATGTAGCCGATGTTTTGCGAGTCGCCGCCCAACTTGCTGAAGGCGAGACCGATCATCTTGTCGCCGGCAACGGCCGGTCCGCCGCTGTTGCCCGGATTGATGGCGGCATCGACCTGGATGCGCAGTCCGGACACGGGGTAGTTGTAGGATACGAACTCGATGCGCGACACGATGCCCTTGGTAATGGACAGCGAGTTGCCTCCCGTGGGAAATCCGTACGCCAACACGGGGTCCTTGATGTGCGGGAGCCTGTTGGCGCGCGCCAACGGCGGATGGGCATCGAAGAACGCCGCGTCGTCGAGCTTAAGGACGGCGAGGTCGATTCCGGGCGCCACTGCCACCACGGTGGCGGACACTTTGTCTCCCGCCGCGCTTGCCTGCACCTGCACTTGGCTCGCGTAGAGCACGACGTGTGCGTTCGTCAGGATGCGTTTCCCCTCGATGACCACCCCGGAACCGCTGATCTCGCTGGGCGCCTGCTTGGTCCACGGCTTGAAGGGGTCGGGATGCCGCACGGTTGAAAAGACCTTCACCACCGAGCTCTCGATGTTGGGTGCAGCGTCGCCGGGTTGATCGCGAGCCGCCGCGCCGCGCATGGGCGACGCCAACGCGGCTGCAAGGAAGAAAATGCCTATGAAATACCGCCGTTTGGATAGTGTCATGGAAGGATTTGGTGGACCTATTTGCCGTCGACTGAGAATGCGAGCAGGACGTTGCCCGGCTGGCCGTAACGTTGGCCGTAACCCGAGTTGATGTATACGACGCCGTTCACGATCGTAGCACCGCCCTGGTCCAACGAACCGCCGCTCGCCTTGATGCCGTTGACCGTGGGAAAATCCCTGGCGGTCTCGTAATCCCACAGAACCTTGCCGTCGATCGTGGAATAGGCGCGGAGGTGTCCGTCCATGGAACCCGAGAAGGCAACGCCGGGAACCACGGTCACCGCCTGCGCCTCGGCATGCGAGCACGCTTGGGGGCCCCAGCTGCACGCCGGCGCGGGCGCGGGCGTGTACCAGCGCTTGGTTCCGGTTTTCATGTCGAGGGCCGCAAGACCGCCGCCCGTGTTATCCGGCTCCGCGGCGAGGCCCGACAGCGCCACGTAGAGCCTGCGGTGATCGGCCGCGGGACCCCATTCGATGCCCGCGGGCGCGGCATCGTCGGCGACCTTGGTCTGCCACAGGACCTCGCCGCCGTGATCGGGATCGAGCGCATACACGGTGCCCGACTTCTGGCCTGCGAGAATGATCTGTTTGCCGTCCGCCAACGTGCGCAAGATCGGGGAGCTGCTGAAATCCGCGGCGCCCGCGAGCTGGTGCCGCGAGAATTGCTTTGCCCATCGCATCTGTCCGTCGGTCAGGTCGAGCGCAACCACAGCATCGGTCAGCGGCTGGTTGATCTCGGTCAAGGAAGCGCCGGTGCCCACATATAGAAGATTGCGCTTCGGGTCGAGGGTCGGCGCCGCCGACACGGCCGCGCCGGCGGGTCCGGTCTCCTGCCCGCCGGCCGGGGTCTTTTGGAATGGCCGCGGCTCGTCGGGGATGACGAAGGTTTTCCACACAACGTGTCCGGTGGCGAGGTCAAGCGCCACGACGCTGCCGCGAAACGTGCAGCAGGCATAGGTGCTGTCCAGCGCCGCCGTCTGCTCGCCGGAGGACACCGCAACGTAAATCCGATCGTGGTAGATCGTCGGCGCGCCGACGATGCGCGCCAGAGGATGCGACTCGGCCTGGGCCTTCCAAAGCAAGGTGCCTCTTTGCCCATCGAGCGCATAGACGAAGCCGGCATCGTCGCCGAAGACCGCGGCGCTCGGCGCCTTCAGTATATCGAGGTGCGCGAGCGTGAGTTTCTGCTTCGACTTTTTGCCGTGCTTGCGCCCTGACGCGGCTGCGGGCCGCGGCGCAGCGGCATTTTTCGATGGGCCGAACTCCCCGATCGATATGGCCGTGCGAATTCCGGCGCCCGCGTCGAAGGTCCAGTAGGTGCAGCCGGTCTTGGCATCCAGGGAGTAAACGCGGCCTGTGGCGCTTGCGACGAACAGCCGGCCGTCGACCACCGTTGGCTGACCCGCCACCGCACTGCCCTGAAATCCGAATGCCCACTTCAGGGCGAGCTTCGGCACGTCGGTGGCTCGAATGGCCGGTTCCGGCTGGTAACGCGTGTTCTCGATGTCGCGGCCCCACCCGTTCCACTGCGCCGAGCCCAGACCCACGGGGCTCGCCGAATCGGCGCAGCGATTAGCTTCGGGCGCGGCCGGCGCCGGCGCGAGCTGGCTCGATAGCGCCGGCGGAGTCTCGGCCGGTGCGGCGGCTGCCAGAACCAGCACCGCGAGCACGGCCGAACGAGCTGTGGTCCCCGCTCGCACGCTTCAGCGCTTGTCGATGGGTTGAAAATCTCGTCTGGTGGGACCGGTGTACAGCTGCCGCGGGCGGCCAATCCTCATGTGCGGGTCGGACACCATTTCCTGCCAATGCGCCACCCAGCCGGCCGTGCGCGCGATTGCGAACATGACCGTGAACATGGAACGCGGTATGCCGAGCGCGCTATAGATGATTCCCGAATAGAAATCGACGTTCGGATACAGCCGCCGCGATACGAAGTAATCATCCTTGAGCGCGATTTCCTCGAGCTTCAGCGCCAAATCGAACATCGGATGATCGGTTCTGCCGAGCTTCTCGAGCACCCGGTAGCACATTCCCCGGATGATTTTGGCGCGGGGATCGAAATTCTTGTAGACGCGGTGGCCGAATCCCATGAGCCGCACGCTATCGGTCTTGTCCTTCACACGGGCCAGGAACTTGTCGATGTTGGCGACCGAACCGATGCTGTCCAGCATGTCCAGAACCGCCTCGTTCGCCCCGCCGTGGGCCGGGCCCCACAGCGCCGAAACGCCGGCCGAGATGGCGGCGTAAGGATTGGCGCCCGTGCTCCCCGCGAGGCGGACCGTCGAGGTGCTCGCGTTCTGTTCATGGTCGGCGTGCAAGATGAACAGGAGATCCAGCGCCTCGGCCGCGACCGGGTCGATCAAATAAGGTTCGCAAGGAACGGCGAAAAACATGTTGAGCATGTTCGAGCAATACCGCAGATCGTTGCGCGGATAGATGAACGGCTGACCGAGCGTGTGCTTGTAGGCCGCCGCCGCAATGGTCGGCAGCTTGGCGATGATTCGGTGCGCGAATATTTCCCGGTGGCGCGGATCATTGATGTCCATCGTATCGTGATAGAAGGCGGCCATGGACGCGACCACCGCCGATACCATTGCCATCGGGTGCGCGTTGTGGTGAAAACCCTGGAAAAAACGCAGCAATTGTTCGTTGACCATGGTGTGATGCATGATCGAATCGTGAAACTTGTCGAGCTCCGCCTTGGTCGCCAAACTGCCGGTGATGAGCAGATTGGCCACTTCGAGAAAGCTCGCCTTCTCGGCGAGTTGCTCGACCGGATAGCCCCGATACAACAGGATCCCCGCGTCGCCATCGATGTACGTAATCTTGCTTTCGGTGCTGGCCGTGGCCATGAATCCGGGATCGAACGTGAACACGTTCATATCCTTGGTCAGATTCGCGATATTGATGACGTCCGGTCCGATGGTCCCCGACATGGAATCGAGTTCGGTCGCCTTACCGGTGGCGAGATTCTTGAGTTCGTATTTCGTGCTCATGCGCTTTTCCCACAGGGGAGTATGGTTCGATTCGAATGTAATTTGGCAGCCTTGCACGGCCGTAAGCGGGAATCAAGGGCGCACGGCCAACTGCGTGCGGCTGGGTCTCCTAGTGGCGCCACACGAACGGGAAACGTCGGGTGCTGCGCAGCGCGTGGAGACGGCCTCCGCGCGTGCCAGCGGCAGTAACTCAGGCTTTCGGCGCCGCTGTCGCGTATTTCTTGCGGAACTTGTCGACGCGGCCGCCGGTATCCACGATCTTCTGCTTGCCGGTGTAGAACGGATGGCAATTGGAACAGACTTCGACCTGCAGGTCGTGCCCGATGGTCGAGCGCGTCAGGAAGGTGTTCCCGCAAGTGCAGGTGACGGTGATTTCTTTGTAGTCGGGGTGGATGCCGGTTTTCATGGAAGCCTCGTAGTCTCGAACTGATTGGGCAGAATCGATATCACCCATCGTCGCAAGGTGCGTATCGCCACGCCTCGGGTAGTGGCCCGCCGGTGAACCAACATGTGCTAGTCCGCAAAACGGGCCGCACAGCATACTCGGCGCGCGCGCGCGCTACAACGCCCAAACGTTAAGTCCTTGGTTGTCAATTAATTGCAATCTTGTCCACAATATCTGTGGATAACTCTGTGGACGAAGCAATCGGCGCCCACTTCGATCAGCGGAAATTCCCATAAATGTTAACTTGGTCAAAAAATAGACAAAGCAATTTAATTATTATTTTCAATTACTTATGAGATGCATCTGACCTAATGCAGGCGCAATGTGCTGTAGGTACCCCTTTGTGCGAGAAGTCATCGGCTGTGTGCATAAGCTTATGCGAGGAAAGCCGTCTGTAGATCATTTAGGAATCGTCTGCCCAAATCTGTCGGCTTCCACCCCGCGGCTGTTGCGTGGACCAACCCGCGCCGCGTCGATTCACCCATCGGCGCCTCGAACGCCGCCACGGGCAGGCCGGTGCGCGATTCAAAACACTGGCGGGTAAACCCCTCATTCAGGCGCAGCGCATTCAGCATAAATTCGAAGGGGAGATCCTCAATCGCAATGTAGTGCCGCTCCCCCACGCCGGTGCCGGCTTGGAGCACGCGCTCCTGGAACTCGCGCGGCTGTTTGGGCTTGGCGGTGCGCAGGATCCGCGCCGGCAGCTCCAGGCTCAATTTGCCGTGCGCCCCGGCGCCGAGGCCGAGGTAATCGCCGAACGTCCAATAGTTGAGATTGTGACGGCACTGGAAGCCATCGCGTGCGTAGGCGGACACTTCGTATTGCCGGTAACCGGCCGCCGCCAGCAGGCGCTGGCATGCCATTTGGATCTGCCATGCCGCCTCATCGTCGGGCAACGGCGGCGGGCGCGCATGAAACACGGTGCCGGGCTCGAGGGTGAGCTGGTAGTACGAGAGATGCGTGGGCTCGAGCGCGCAGGCGGTGCGCACGTCGACAATGGCCTCCTCGAGCGTTTGCTCCGGCAGCGCATACATCAAATCCAGATTGAAGTTATGGATGCCCGCGGCGCGCAACTCCGCCACCGCGCGGTGCGTGTCCTCCGCGGCATGTATTCGTCCCAATCGTTCGAGCGCGCGCGGAGCGAAGGTTTGGGCGCCCAAGGACACCCGGTTGATTCCCGCTTGCCGATAGCCGGCGAAGCTGCCGCGTTCGACGGTCCCGGGGTTGGCCTCGAGCGTGATCTCGGCGTCGTCCGCGAACGCGCTGCGTTGGCGAAGCGCGTACAGCAGCCGCGCGAACTCTTCGGGCGGGAACAGGCTGGGCGTGCCGCCGCCGAAGAACACGGTGTCGATGCGGCGGCTCGCAATCAGCGGCCATTCCGAATCGAAGTCGCGGATCAGCGCGTCGATGTAGGCAGCGTCGACGCGCGCCGATTTCAGCTGGTGCGAGTTGAAGTCGCAGTAGGGGCACTTGCGCACGCACCACGGCATGTGCACGTAAAGCGCGAGCGCGGAAGGCGAATTCACGGGGGCGCCGGCGACTGGGCGCGTGCCGCCGGGTGCCCGCGCGCCAGCAGCAGCGCCCGCAGCTTGGTGAGCGCGGTGCCGCGATGACTGCGAAGGTTCCTCTCGGCTGAACCCAACTCGGCCGCGGTCTTGCGCAGATCTGCCAACCAGAAATACGGGTCGTAGCCGAAACCGGCCGAACCCCGCGGCCGCTCGATGATGAGTCCTTCCCACACGCCCTCGGCAGTGAGCGGCGCCGGGTCGGCGCCGCCGGTCACGAAAGCCAGGGCACAGCGGTAGCGGGCGCCGCGGGCATGGGGCGGCGTTTTCGCCAGTGCAGCGATCAGCTTTGCGTTGTTGTCGGCGTCGTCGGCGCCAACTCCCGCGTAGCGCGCCGAGTAGATTCCGGGTGCTCCGCCGAGCGCATCCACCTCCAGCCCCGAATCGTCCGCAATGGCCGCCGCCCCGGCCAGCCGTGCCGCATGGCGTGCCTTGAGCAGCGCATTTTCCAGAAAACTCGCGCCGGTTTCCTCGGGCGAGACTACGCCCAGATCGCCCTGGGCGACGACTTCGAACGGCAAGTCGGCGAGCAATTCCCGAAATTCCCGCGTTTTCCCGGGATTGCTGCTGGCGATGACCAGCAGCTCACTCCGCGCGCGCACTCTGCTGCGCGGCATGCAGCCGCGTGATGCCGGAAGTCGCAAGGTCCAACAGCTGATCGAGTTCGTGACGGCGAAACGCGTGCCCTTCGGCCGTGCCTTGCACCTCCACGAAAGCGCCGCCGCTGTTCATCACCACGTTCATGTCCGTTTCCGCGTTCGAATCCTCCGCATAGTCCAGATCGAGCACCGGCACGCCGCGGTAGATCCCCACCGACACGGCGGCGACCTGGCCGTGCAATGGATTCGCGCTGAGCGTGCGTTTCTTCAACAGGGTATCGATGGCGTCGGCGAGCGCCACGAAACCGCCGGTGATGGCCGCCGTGCGAGTCCCGCCGTCGGCTTGCAGCACGTCGCAGTCGATGGTCACGGTGCGCTCCCCCAGACCTTTGAGGTCAACCACGGCACGCAGGGCGCGGCCGATCAGGCGTTGTATTTCCTGAGTGCGGCCGGTTTGCTTGCCGCGCGCGGCCTCACGCGACGAACGGGTGTGCGTCGCCCGCGGCAGCATGCCGTATTCGGCCGTGACCCACCCCTGGCCGGCGCCGCGCAGAAACGACGGCACGCCTTCCTCGACACTCGCGGTGCAGAGCACCCGCGTCCCGCCGAATGCCACCAGCACGGAGCCTTCCGCGTGCTGGGTGTAGCCGCGGACGAAGGACAGGGCACGCAATTCATCGGCCGCGCGGCCGCTGGGCCGTACGCTCATGCCGCCCGCCAACGCAATACCGCGGCGCTCGTGTTGTCGCTGTACGGCGCCGACGCCGCGACCGCCTGCGTCCCGAGTTCATTCAAAGAATCACGCAAGGGTTTACCCGCCGATTGCGCAAAGCGCACGAAGTCCTGATCCTTGAGATTGGCCCACAGGCCGTCCGTGCACAACAACAGCACGTCGCCGGATTTCAAGCGCCGGCGCGTGGAAATGCTCATCTCGGGCAGCGCTGCGTCGCCGCCCAGACAGCACTCGACATAATTGCGCATGGGATGGCCGTGGACTTCGGCCTCGGTGATCAATCCCTCGCGCAGCAGCACCTCGACGTGGCTGTGATCGCGCGTGCGCTCGAGCACCTGGGATTGGCGCAGCTGATAGACGCGGCTGTCGCCCACGTGGGCCCAATACGCCGCGGCGTCCTGCACCAAGCACACCGCGCAGGTCGCGCGCGGGCGCGCTTCAACGCCCAGCCCGACGCCGAGCTTGACCACTTCCTCGTGCGCCCGCCCCAACGACAAATGCAGAAATCCGAGCGGATCGAAAATCGGATGCGGCGTTTGCCAAAATGCTTCCAACAGCGTCGCGAGCGCGGTCTCGGCCGCGCGGGCGCCCTCCGCGTGACCACCCATCCCGTCGATGACGACCAACAGCACCGCCTGGTCCGCGGCCGCCACGGCCACTCGGTCCTGATTCTCTTCGCGATGGCCGATCAAGCTGACATCGGCGGTCTCGATCTGCAATGACAGCTCCTTGCGCTTTCCGATAGACTGACCGCTCATTATGGCCGATTTTGCCTTGAGACCCTATGATTCGTAGCATGACCGGCTTTGCGCGGCGCGAGCGGCAGTTTCCCTGGGGGCTGCTGGCGTGGGAACTGAAGACCGTCAATCACCGCTTCCTCGAAATCGGTTGCCGGTTGCCGGAGGAATTTCGCGCGGCCGAAGCGGAATTCCGCCACACCATCGCCGGTGCCGCAAAGCGCGGCAAGGTCGACTGCACCCTGCATTTTCGCCCCGCCGTCGCGCCCGATTCGCTCGAGGTGAACGTCGACCTGCTCGGCAGCCTCGCGCAGCGGGCACAGCAAACGGCGGCGCAACTCGGTGCCGCGGCCCGGATCGACGTGATGGATTTGCTGCGCTGGCCCGGCGTTGTGCGGGACGGTACGCGCGACACGGCGCCGATGATCGGCGCGGCTCATGCTTTGCTCGCAGAGGTGCTCACCGAACTCACCCGCTTTCGCGACAGCGAAGGCGGTCGGCTCTGCGACGCGCTCGAGCAGCGTTGCGCGGGGTTGGTGGACTTGGCGGCCAAGGTCGCCGAAAGACTGCCGGAGGTGCGGGCGCGCACGCGTGCGAAAGTGCTCGAACGCATCGCGCAATTGGCGAGCGGAGTCGATCACGACAGATTGGAACAGGAGCTCGCCATGCTCGCGCAACGACAGGACGTGGACGAGGAAATCGATCGCCTGCGCGGCCATGTGACCGAGATTCGCAAGACCTTCGGCATCCAGGAGCCGGCGGGACGCCGGCTGGATTTTCTCATGCAGGAGTTGAATCGAGAGGCCAACACGCTGTCCTCGAAATCGCAGGACATCGAGACGACTCGCGCGGCGGTCGACATGAAGGTGCTGATCGAGCAGATGCGCGAACAAGTGCAGAACATCGAGTAATGCTGCATGCCACCCGGACGTCTATATGTCATCGCGGCGCCATCGGGCGCGGGCAAGACCTCTCTGGTGAAGGCGCTGATGCAGCGCGAACCGCGCCTGCGATTCTCCGTTTCCTACACCACCCGGGCGCCCCGGCCCAATGAAGTCGAGGGGCGGGATTACCATTTTGTGACGCAGTCGCGCTTTGCCGAGATGGTCGCGCGCGATGAATTCCTCGAGCATGCGCAGGTGTTCGACAACTTCTACGGCACGGCCTTCGGCGCCGTGCAGACAGCTCTCGCCGACGGGCAGCTCCTGTTGCTGGAAATCGACTGGCAGGGTGCGCGCCAGGTGCGCGCCCGACTGCCGGCCGCCCGCAGCATCTTCATCCTGCCGCCCACGCGGCGCGCGCTCGAGGAGCGCCTGCGGGCGCGCAGCACCGACTCCGAGGCGGTGATCGAGCGCCGCCTGAGGGACGCCGCGCACGATTTGGCGCATTGGACGGAATTCGATTACGTGGTGATCAACGACCAATTCGAACCGGCGCTCGAGAACTTGCTGGCCATCGTGCAGGAACGCGGCGACGCGCTGGCGGCGACCCGGCCGGAAGTGGCCCGTTTTGCCGCCGGTTTGCTGGGCAGTTCAGTGGCGTGAGTAGCCTCGGTATGCCGCATTCTGCTATTATTACGCTCCCTTCAATGGAACCTTAGCCATGGCGCGAATCACTGTCGAAGACTGCCTGCAAAACGAACCGAATCTGTTCAACCTGGTGTTGCTGGCCGCCAAACGCGCCCGCCGCCTGGCGAACGGAGCGGAGGCCACCGTGGAGTGGGAGAATGACAAGCCGACCGTGGTTGCGCTGCGTGAGATTGCCGCCGGAAACATCACTCTCGAGATGCTTGAAGAGCCCGAAGAACCGGTACAGCAGCCGGTGAGCGAGCTCGACATGCCCTCCGATTTCCGCGCGCCGCAGCTCGGGCTAGGGGACTGACCGACCCAGCGCCAGAGTAACGATGGACTATGCGTCTTCCATACTCGGTTTCCTACCTGGTGGAAGACGCTCCACCGGGATCAGTCAGCTCTTAGACAAACTCGAGGCGTACCTCTCTCCGGCGCAAGTCGAGCGGGTGCGCGAAGCCTACGAATTCGGCGCAGAAAAGCACTTCGGCCAGAAGCGCGTCTCGGGCGAACCGTACATCACGCACCCGGTGGCGGTCGCCGACATTCTCGCCGATCTGCGCCTGGATGCCGACACGTTGGTGGCGGCCATCCTGCACGATGTCATCGAGGACACTCCCACGGCGAAAGCCGAAATCGCGTCGATCTTCGGTCAGGTGGTCGCGGAATTGGTCGACGGCGTCAGCAAACTCGATCAGATTCAATTCAAGAACCGCCAGGAGGCGCAAGCCGAGAGCTTCCGCAAAATGCTGTTGGCCATGGTGCGCGATATTCGCGTCATCATGGTCAAGCTCGCGGACCGCATGCACAACATGCGCACCTTGGGCGTCATGCCTCCGATCAAGCGACGCCGCAGCGCGCGCGAGACGTTGGAGATCTACGCCCCGATCGCCGAGCGGCTCGGCCTCTATGCAGTCAAGCTGGAACTCGAGGACTTGGGTTTCCGCGCCTTGTATCCCTACCGGTACAAGGTGCTCGAGCGCGAGCTGAAGCGCGCGCGCGGCAATCAAAAGGAGTTCGTCGGCAAGATTGCCGAGACGTTCAAGAACGCCGTGAAGAAGGCGCAGATCGCCGGCGGCGTCGAGGGCCGCGAGAAGCATCTCTACAGCATCTATCGAAAAATGCAGAGCAAGCACATCTCGCTGAACGAGATGGTCGACGTATACGGCTTTCGCATCATCGTCGACAGCCCCGACACCTGCTACCGCGTATTGGGATTGGTGCACAGCGTCTACAAGCCGATGCCGGGGCGCTTCAAGGATTACATCGCGATACCCCGCGTCAACGGTTATCAGTCGCTGCACACCACCTTGTTCGGCCCGAACGGGGTGCCCATCGAAGTCCAGATCCGCTCGGAGCAGATGCACCGCGTGGCCGAATCGGGCATCGCTGCGCATTGGAAATACAAATCCGGGGGCGATGCCTTCGGCGGCGTCGAGCACGACCGCGCGCGAGAATGGCTCGCGGGCTTGGTGCAGATTCAGGAGGGCGGCAGCTCCGAGGAGTTCCTGGAAAGCGTCAAGGTGGATCTGTTTCCGGACAAGGTCTACGTATTCACGCCGAAGGGAAAAATCCTGCGCCTGCCGACCGGAGCCACGGCCGTGGATTTCGCCTACGCCATCCACACCGACATCGGAAACCGCTGCGTCGCCGCCAAAGTCGACCGGCGCCTGGTGCCCCTGCGCACGCCGCTGCGCAACGGTCAAACCGTGGAAATCATCACCGCGAAGGGCGCCACGCCCAATCCGTCCTGGTCGAGCTTCCTGGTGACCGCGAAGGCGCGCGCCGCCATTCGCCAATACCTGAAGAACCTGAAGCGCGGCGAAGCGCTCGAATTGGGACGGCGCTTGCTGGGACTTGCGCTCGAGGAATTCTCGCTCAATCTGAAGAAGATTGCGCCCGCGAACCTCGCTGCGGTGGTCAAAGAGCTGAACTTGAAGGACGCGAACGAGCTGTTCGAAAAAATCGGCTTGGGCGAGCGCCTCGCACCGCTGGTCGCGCGGCGCCTGCAGCCGGCGCACGATGTTGCGGAAGCCGCCGACCTGTCGAACAGCGGACCGCTGATGATCGCGGGCACCGAGGGCCTGCTGGTCACTTACGCGCATTGCTGCTTTCCCATCCCCAACGATCCGATCATGGCCTATCTCAGCGCCGGGCGCGGCGTGATGATTCACCGGCAGAACTGCGGTAACCTTGCCGAATACCGCAAACAGCCGGAGAAGTGGCTGTCGGTGGCGTGGGAAGAAACCCAGGGGCGGCTGTTCACGTCCGAGATCCAGTTGGAAATCAACAACCGCGTGGGCGTGCTGGCGGCGGTGGCATCGAGCATCGCCGAAACGGAGACGAACATCGACCAGGTTCAGCTGGAGGAGCGCGACGTGAGCAATTCGTGGCTCAGAATCCAGCTGCAGGTCCGCGACCGCAAGCATCTGGCTCAAGTCATCAAAACCGTCCGGCGAATGCCCGACGTGCAGCGGGTATTTCGCACGCTCGCCTGAGCGTGCGAAGGACGATTTCAAGAACACAAAGCCCAAGGGTCATGAACAAACACATCATTTCCACCAACGACGCCCCCGCCGCCATCGGAACCTATTCGCAAGCCGTCCGGGTGGGCAACACCATCTGGATATCCGGTCAGATACCGTTGGACCCGCGCACCAAGGAATTGGTGTCGGGCGACGTGGAGGCCGAGATCAGGCGGGTGTTCGATAATCTCAAGGCCATCGTCCTCGCCGCCGGCGCGACTTTCGACGACGTGGTCAAGGCAAACGTTTATCTGACGGACCTCTCTCACTTCGCGCTCGTCAACAAGGTGATGGCGGAATGCTTCCGCGAGCCGTATCCCGCGCGCGCCGCCGTCGGCGTTGCGGCGCTGCCGCGCGGCGCGCGGGTCGAAGTGGAGTGCATCGTCGCCTTGTGACGCTGGAGAAGCCGGTCACCATGCTGCGCGGCGTCGGCGACACGCTCGCACTCAAGCTGCGCGCCCTCGGTGTGGAAACCACGCAAGACCTGTTGTTCCTCTTGCCGCTGCGCTACGAGGATCGCACGCGCGTGGTGCCGCTGGGCGAGTTGTTCCCGGGCCAAAGGGCTGCGGTGGAAGGCGACGTGCTGCTCACCGAGGTGGCCTTCCGCGGCCGACGCCAGATGCTGTGCCGGATCGGCGACGGATCGGGGTTTCTTACGCTGCGCTTTTTCCATTTCAGCGCGCAGCAACAAAGCGGATTGGGCCGCGGCGTGCGCATCCGGTGCTTTGGCGAGGCGCGGCGCGGCGCGCAGGGTTTGGAGATGGTGCATCCGGAGTACCGGCGGGTGGATTCGGCGGCGGCGAAGACGGCCGAAGATCACCTCACGCCGACATATCCGGCCACCGAGGGCATTACTCAGGGACGGCTGCGCATGCTGGTGGGCATGGCATTGGACGGGACGGCCGCCGGCGAATTGCACGATTGGCTGCCGGCGGCGGTGCTCGCCGATTCACGCCTGCCGACGTTGCGCGACGCGCTGGCGTACGTGCATAGGCCGCCCGCGGACGCGCCGGTCGCACAGCTGCTGGAATGGCGCCACCCCGCCCAGCGGCGGCTCGCGTTCGAGGAATTGCTGGCGCATCAGTTATCCTTGAAGCTGCTGCGCCGGCGGATTCAGAGCGAGCCCGGCCGGGCGCTGGTGACCGACGGTTCGCTGACGAGGGGGCTGCTCAAGTCGCTGCCGTTTCAGTTGACGGCCGCGCAGGCGCGAGTGCAGCGCGAAATAGAAGCCGATCTCGCCATCGCGAAGCCCATGCTGCGGCTGATCCAGGGCGATGTCGGCTGCGGCAAGACGCTGGTTGCGGCGCTGGCCGCGACCCGGGCGGTGCAGATGCAACTGCAGGTTGCGTTGATGGCGCCGACGGAATTGCTGGCCGACCAGCACGCCCAGAATTTCCGCCGGTGGTTCGAGCCCCTGGGCGTCAGCGTCGCGCTGCTCACCGGCCGCCAGACCGGCAAGGCGCGCGGTGCAATACTGGCCGGGATTCGCGCTGGACACGCTGCCATCGTGATCGGCACCCATGCCCTGTTCCAGGAAAGCGTCGAATTCCATTCGCTGGCGCTGGTCATCGTCGATGAACAGCATCGCTTCGGCGTTCACCAACGGCTGAGCTTGCGGGAAAAGGGCGGCCGCGACGGCCGCCAGCCGCACCAATTGATCATGACGGCGACGCCCATTCCCCGCACCTTGGCGATGACCGCATACGCGGATCTCGACGTATCCGTGATTGACGAACTGCCACCGGGACGCACGCCGGTCAAGACCGTCGTCCTCGCGGATGCACGCCGCGACGAGGTCGTCATGCGCATCCGCACGGCCTGCCTGGAAGGCCGGCAGGCCTATTGGGTGTGTCCCCTCATCGATGAATCGGAGGAAATGCCCTACCAAGCGGCGGAGGAGACTGCCGCGGCGCTCGCGGCGGCGCTGCCCGAGCTCGCCGTGGGCCTGGTACACGGCCGCATGCAACCCAAGCCCAAGGAACTCACCATGCGCCGCTTCAAGGACGGCGAAATCCATCTGCTGGTGGCCACCACGGTGATCGAGGTCGGGGTCGATGTGCCCAACGCCACGCTCATGGTCATTGAGAACGCCGAACGCATGGGTCTGGCGCAATTGCACCAGCTCAGGGGACGGGTGGGCCGCGGACAGCATGCCAGTTCGTGTCTTCTTCTCTACCGCGCGCCCCTGTCCCCGTTGGCGCGCGAACGCTTGGCCGTCATGCGCGACACCAGCGACGGCTTCATCGTGGCGCGCCGCGATCTCGAGCTGCGCGGCCCCGGCGAGTTGATGGGAACCCGGCAAACGGGCCTCGCTCAAATGCGCGTGGCGGATCTGCTGCGCGATGCGGACCTGCTGCCCAAAGTGCAAATCGCGGCCGAAACTCTGCTCCGCGGGTGGCCCTCGAACGTCGAGCCTCTCATCCGGCGGTGGGTGGGTCATGCGGAGCAATACGGCCGTGTCGGGTAGACTGCACGCATGAAATTCGGAAATCCTTGAGGACGCCGGACCATGACGCTGCCGCGCTCGGGGGTTGAACTCGGCGAACGCATCGCCGCGCGCTGGCGCTGGTTCGCCTACCGCGTTCGGTTCCATCCGTTCACCACGAACGAGCTGCCGCGCATTCTGGCCACGATCGAGGATTACGTAGCCCTCACCCGGCTGGACCGGCCCGTCGGTATCTGGCTATTGCTCTGGCCGACACTGTGGGCCCTGTGGTTCGCCAGCCGCGGCAAGCCGGACCCGCGATTGTTCATCATTTTCGTCTCGGGTACCGTGCTCATGCGCAGTGCGGGCTGCGCCATCAACGACTACGCCGACCGCAGCTTCGACCCCCACGTCAAGCGCACGAAGGACCGGCCGCTGGCGGCGGGACGCATCTCGAGCGTCGAGGCGCTGGTGCTGTTCGCCGCGCTGTCGCTCACCGCGCTCGGGTTGGCCCTGCAGCTGAACAAATTGACGCTGTTGCTGGCGGTGGTCGGCGCAGGACTCGCCGTCACCTACCCGTTCGTGAAGCGTTTCCTGTCGGTGCCTCAGTTGTATCTAGGCATAACGTTCGGCTGGGGCATCCCGATGGCGTTCGCCGCCCAGCTCGAGTTATTTCCGCCGAGGGTCGCCTGGCTGCTGCTGCTCGCCAACGTGCTGTGGGTCACCGTCTACGACACCATCTACGCCATGGTGGACCGCGACGACGACGTGAATATCGGCGTGCGCTCCACCGCCATCCTGTTCGGCGATTCGGACCGGCACATCATCGCGGCGCTGCAGGCCATGACGCTGCTCGCGCTGTATCTCATCGGCCGGATCATGCGCATGGGCCCCTGGTACTACGGGGGACTGATCGCCGGGGCGATGTTCTTCGTGCATCACCTCTGGTTGATTCGCGCGCGCGCGCGAGAGGCGTGCTTGCGCGCGTTCCTCAACAACAATTACTTCGGAATGTCGGTGTTTCTCGGCATCGCGTTCAATTACTTGTTTGCCCGGTGAATATTCTCGTCAACCGCCGACGGCCGTTCTGGTTGACTAAGAGCGGCGGCGGCTCGATACTGCGCGCGGCAGCGGAGGCCTGTGCAAGGATCTGACGGTCCCAGGGGTTTTTGAATGAATGTGCGCAACGACTGGTCACTGGATGAAGTTCGGGAACTGTTCGCCCGGCCGTTCATGGATCTATTGTTCGCGGCGCAGCAGGTGCACCGGCTGCATCATGCGCCGAATACGGTGCAGATCAGCACGCTGCTCAGCATCAAGACGGGCGCCTGTCCGGAGGACTGCGCCTATTGCCCGCAAAGCGTGCGCTACGACACAGGTCTCGAGCCGGAGGAATTGATGGAACTCGACGCGGTGGCGGCCCGCGCCCGCGCCGCGAAGTCAGCCGGCGCCACGCGCTTTTGCATGGGCGCGGCGTACCGCTCGCCGAAGCCCAAGGATTTGCGCAAAGTGCTCGCCATGATCCGCGAAGTCAAATCCTTGGGACTGGAGACGTGCGCTACGCTCGGCATGGTGAGCGTGTCGCAAGCGCAGGAACTCAAAGCGGCGGGTCTCGATTACTACAATCACAACCTCGACAGCTCGCGCGCGTACTACGAAAAGATCATCACGACGCGGACCTTTCAAGATCGACTGGACACGCTGCAGGCGGTGCGCGACGCGGGCATGAACGTGTGCTGCGGCGGAATCGTCGGAATGGGCGAAGCGCTTGCCGACCGCGTCGGCCTGCTGCATACGCTCGCCACGCTGCCGAGCCATCCGGAGAGCGTGCCGATCAATCAATTGGTGCGCGTCGCCGGCACGCCGCTGGCGGATGCCGCGGAGTTGGATCCCTTTGATTTCGTCCGCACCATCGCCGTCGCCCGCGTGCTCATGCCGCGCGCTCATGTGCGCCTGTCGGCGGGCCGCAGCGGCATGAGCGATGAAATGCAGGCCCTGTGCTTCATGGCCGGGGCCAATTCGATATTCTACGGCGAGAAGCTGCTCACGACGGGCAATCCGGACACCGCCCATGACCAACGCCTGTTCGAGCGGCTGAAGATTGTCGCCGAGCCGGCGCGCGCCGCGCCGGGTCCGGCCGCAACGGCGGAGCCACACGCCGCGACGGCGTGACGGTGTGAGCGGCGTGCGCCCAGCGCAGCGTGCCATGGTGCCTACCGATGAATCATCCGGCTATACGCTCGACAAATCGTGGGTAAGACGTTCGTTCGATCGCGCGAGTACGACCTACGATGCGGCGGCCGTGCTGCAGGCCGAAGTGCGCGACCTGTTGTTGAAGCGACTGGATCTGACGGATTTGTCGCCGCGGCTCGTGGTCGACGTGGGCGCCGGCACCGGCCATGGGAGCCGCGCGCTCAAGCGGCGCTATCCGGGCGCGCAAGTGATCGCGTTGGACTCCTCATTCGGCATGCTGCGCGCCGCCGGCCGGCAGCGATCGTGGCTGCGGCCGGTCGCCCGATTGTGCGCAGATGCCGAACGATTGCCGCTGCCGGACGGCAGCGTGGATCTGATTCTCAGCAACTGCATGCTGCAGTGGAGCGATCCGGATGCCGCGTTCGCCGAGTTCCGCCGCGTTCTTAGGCACAGGGGCCTGCTGAGTTTCACGACGTTGGGTCCCGATACGCTGCGTGAACTGCGCGCAGCATGGTTGGAAGCCGGGCGACGGTACGCCGATTCGCACACTCGAGTGAGCCGGTTCATCGACATGCATGACATCGGGGATGCGCTGGTGCGCGCGGGTTTTGCCGCCCCGGTACTCGATGTCGAGCGCTACACGTTGACCTATACCGACGTGCGCCGGCTGGCGGCGGATCTCAAGGCCATCGGTGCGCGCAACGCCACGGTCGGCCGGGCCAGGGGACTCACCGGCCCGCGCCGATTTGCCGCGATGAGTTGCGCCTACGAGGCTTATCGGGTCGATGGCCGGCTGCCCGCCACCTACGAGGTGGTGTTCGGGCAGGCGTGGGCGCCGGTCGCGGCGCAACCGCGCTCGCCCGCGACTTCGGCGCATGTGTCGCTGGACGAGGTCAGACGCCAGCTGCAATCGCGGCGCTCCTAGGCCATGCCGAGGCTCTTCGTCACCGGCACGGATACTGGTGTCGGCAAGACCCGGACCGCCACGGCGCTATGCCTGGCGTTCGCGTCGGCCGGCAGACGCGTCGCCGCCATGAAGCCGGTGGCGTCCGGCTGCACCCGGACGCCGGACGGGTTGCGCAATGCCGATGCGCTGGCTCTGCAGGGAGCCATGAACGTGCGCGCCAGCTACGCCGAGGTGAACCCCTACGCGTTCGAGCCGGCGATTGCGCCGCATATCGCGGCGCTGGAAGCCGGGCGCGCGATCGACCTCGACGTCTTGGACCGGTGCTTCGAGCGTTTGTCCCTGCAGAGCGAAGTGATGGTCGTGGAAGGCGCGGGCGGCTGGCTGGCGCCGCTCGACGCGAACCTTGCGATCGCGGATTTGGCGGTGCGTTGGCGGTTGGACGTCGTACTGGTGGTGGGGCTGCGACTGGGCTGCCTGAATCACGCCTTGCTCACCGTGGAGTCCATCGAGCGGCGCGGTCTCAAGCTCTGCGGCTGGATCGGCAATTCGGTGGACCCGGTGTTCGAGCGCCGCGAGGAGAATTTGGCGGCACTCGGCGCGCGCATCGCGGCACCTTGCATCGGAGCCTTCTCCTATGCGCCGTCATCGGGCGCGCGCGAGGTGGCAAAAGCGCTGACGGCGCAGCTTCACCATCTGGACCCGGTGCGCTAAGCCATGAGCCCCGACGGCCGCCTCGTGTGGTTCAGGCGCCTCGCGCTGATCGGCGCCGCGCTGGCGGCGAGCGTGGTGGTGCTCGGCGCCTGGGTGCGCCTCACGGACGCGGGTCTCGGCTGTCCCGACTGGCCGGGCTGTTATGGACATTTGTATCCGCAAGCCGCTCACGAGCCCGGCAAGGCCTGGCACGAGATGATTCATCGCTATGTCGCCGGCACGTTGGGAATCGTCATCGCCGCGCTGCTGGCGTGGGCGCTGGCCGGGTGCAGAAGTCGCGCTCAACCACTGATACCGGCCGCTCTCCTGTTCCTCATCGTGTGCGTGCAAGGCGCGTTGGGGGCGTTGACGGTGACGCTGCTGTTGAAGCCGCTGATCGTCACGGCGCACCTGCTCGGAGGTCTGACGACCTTGGGCCTGCTGTGGTGGCTGTCCATCACCCCCGAGCCGCGCGCCCTGTCGGCGGCGCAATCCCATCTCAGACAATTTGCGCTGGCCGCCTGCGCCGTTCTGGGCGTGCAGATTTTCCTCGGCGGCTGGACCAGCGCCAATTACGCGGCGATCGCCTGCCCGGACTTTCCCACCTGCCAGCGATCTTGGTGGCCGGCGATGGATTTTCGCGATGCCTTCGTGCTATGGCGCGGCCTCGGTGTCGACTACGAGGGGGGTATACTCGGCAACCCCGCCCGGATGGCCATTCACTTCACGCACCGCTTCGGCGCCGCCGTCACGGGCCTGGTGCTCATCAGCCTCGGGTGGTTGACGGTGAGGCGCGCCGAGAGCCGGCGTCAAACGCACGCCGGCCTGCTGCTGATCGGCGCCGTGGTGCTGCAGATTTCCATCGGCGTCGCCGCCGTGCTGCGCGGCTTTCCCTTGGCTCTGGCGACGCTGCACAACGCCGGCGCGGCGCTGGTGGTCGTCGCCATGATCTGGCTGGTCCGGTCTCTGTGGCCTGCGCCAGGCTAGGAGCAATGGCACTTGCCTGGGCCTGATCCCGAGTTCGTGGCTGAATGCGCCGCAGAACAGACTCGTCCTAACTAACCAAGACCAGATCCAGCAACTACCACATCGATTCAGATAGTTGCCACGAGCAATGGCGGCTTGGACATAGGATCGATTGCTCGGCGGTTCGGGCCCCAGGAGAGGAATAGGTAACTTTCTTCGACCCTTGTACTCCGCCAGGGTCGAAGAAAGTTACCTATTCTTCTCCTGGGCATAGACCGCCGTCGATTACGACGTCGATTCAGATCTTGGAAAGGCTCTGTCCCGCAATGGGCAGAGTGCGCAGCCGGCGGCCGGTCGCGGCGAAGATGGCATTGCAGATCGCGGGTGCCACGAGCGCGACCGACGGCTCGCCGATGCCGCCGGGTGCTTCGTCGCTGTCGATGAGTTGGACATCGATGTCGGGCATCTCGTTGCCGCGCAGCATGCGATAAGAATTGAAATTCGTTTGCTGCACCCGGCCCGCGACGATGGTGATGTCGCCCCACAGAGCCGCCGACAATCCAAACACGATCCCGCTTTCGATCTGCGACTCCACGATGCGCGGGTTGACCATTTGACCGCAGTCCACGACGCACGTGATCTTGTGCACCTTGAGTAGTCCGGCATCGACCGAAATCTCGGCGATTTGCGCCAGGTGCGTGGTGTAACCCTCCATGAACGCAACGCCCTGGACGCGGCCCGCGCGGGGCCGGCCCCACTGGGCGCGCTGCGCGGCCATCTGCAGCACCCGCGTGTGCCGCGGTTTGGCCTTGAGCAGGGTCAGGCGAAAGTCGACGGGATCTTTGCCCGCGGCATGCGCGGCTTCGTCCATGAAGCTTTCGATCACGAAGCAGTTGGGCGCGTGGCTCACGGAGCGCATGTAGCCCACGTCGATGCCAATTTCCCGGCGCGTGTAGCTGAGCGAATAATTCGGCACCGCGTACGGCCAGTTGAGGGCGTATTCCACCACGGAATCGAACGGGTCCGTGACCGACGGGGAGGCACGCGCCGTGATCGACGGGCTGGTGATGTGCAGCCGCCATGCGATCAAGCGGCCCTCGGCATCGAAGCCCGCGCTGACCTCTTCGCGCGCCGGCGGCCGGTACGTATCGTGGGTCATGTCGTCTTCGCGCGTCCAGATCACTTTGACGGGAGCGCGCACCGCCTTCGATGCCGTCACCGCTGCGGGAATGAAATCCACATCCAGACGCCGTCCGAAGCCGCCGCCGAGCAACGTGGTGAAGACCCGGACCTGGCCCGGCTCGAGGCCTGCGGCAGCGGCGGCGGCGGCCTGCGCAATCTGCTGGACCTGGGTGCCCACGAAAAGGTCGCAGCCGTCCGCTTTGACGTCGGCCGTGCAGTTCATCGGCTCCATGGTTGCGTGAGCCAGCAGCGGCAGCTCGTAGGTCGCCTGCAGGGTCCGCCGCGCGCTGCCGAGCGCCGCGGCGGCATCGCCGTCCTTCCGGGCACTCAATCCCGGATCGGACTTCGCCGCTTTTTCCAGCGCCGCGCGGATCGCCGCGTTGTCGAGTCCCGCGTTGCCGCCGGGATCCCAGGAGATTTGCAAGGCGCCGCGCGCTTGCAGTGCCTGCCAGTAGTGATCGGCGACGACCACGACGCCGCTGTCGGTGGCCAGCACTTTGCGCACACCGGGCATCGCTTCGGCGACGGCGGCGTCGAACGCCGCCAACTTGCCGCCGAGCACCGGACTCTGGGCCAGCGCGCCGTACAGCATTCCCGGCAGCTTCACGTCGATGCCGAACTGCGCACTGCCGTCGACTTTGCTCGCCGAGTCGATCCGCCGGCGCGACTGGCCGATGATTCGAAAGCGGCTCTTGGGTTTCAGCGCGACATCTTTCGGCACGGACATTTTGCCGGCGGCGCCAGCCACGTCGCCGTAGGTGAGGGATTTTCCTGCGGGGCCGAAGATCGATCCGTTCTGCGCCTTGCAGACCGCCGGGTCCACGCGCCAGCGTTCGGCTGCCGCTGCGACGAGCATGGTGCGCGCCTGGGCGCCTGCCAAACGCAACTTTTCCCAGGCGTCCTGCACACTGTTGCTGGTGCCGGTGACCTGTCCGCCGTTGCCGGGGTTGACATAGGCATCGCCCACCGGAGCGGGAACGACGAGGACGGCGTCCAGCGAGATCTCCAGTTCCTCCGCCAACAGCATCGGCAGCGCCGTGTAGACGCCCTGGCCCATTTCCGAGCGGTCCACGATGATGATGATCGAGTTGTCGGCGGCGATGGTCAGCCAGGCGTTCATCGGGCCGCCGGCAGCCGGGGACCGCCGCGCCCCGCTGGCTCCGAAGCCCGGCAGCGACAGCGCCAACACCAGGCCGCTCACGCCCGCTGCAGCGCCCAGAAATCCGCGGCGCGAGAGTTCGCTGGTCGCGTTGCTCACGAGCGCGCGCCTGCGCTCGCGTGCGCCCCGGCACCGGTTTGCGCGGCGTCGCGCGCCGCCGCCGCACGATGCAGTTCCGCCGCGCGGTGGATCGCCCGGCGAATGCGCGGATAGGTGCCGCAGCGGCAGATGTTGCCGGACATCGCCGCGTCGATATCGGCATCGCTCGGATCCGGGTTGACGCTGAGCAGGGCGGCCGCGGACATGATCTGTCCGGATTGGCAATAGCCACACTGCGGCACGTCGATCTCGAGCCAGGCCCTCTGCACGGCATGACTGCGGTCCGCCGACAAACCCTCGATGGTCGTGACGGCTTTGCCGTCGATGGCGCTCAAGGGCAGCACGCAGGAGCGAACGGCCACGCCATCGAGATGCACGGTGCAGGCGCCGCACAGCGCCATCCCGCAACCAAATTTGGTTCCGGTCATGGCGAGATGATCGCGCAACACCCACAACAGCGGGGTGTCCGGGGCGGCATCGACGTCCACGGCCTGATTATTGACGCTTATTTTTGTCATGCAACGATCCGGTGGCGACCTAAAAGCGTCGTAATGCTAGCATCGCCCAATGCCCGCAATGTCGACCTTTTATCAGCGCGTGTTCGCGCTCGTTGTGGCCGCCGGTCTCTGCTACGCGCTGTTCAAGATCTTCACGCCGTTCTTCAGCGCGATGGCTTGGGCCGCGTTCCTGGCCTTTCTGCTGTTCCCGGTGAACGTTCGTTGGCGCCGGCATCTGCGGGGCACGGGGATCACCGCGGGCGTGCTCACCATCCTGGCGCCGATCACCATCCTGTTGCCGTTGTCCGCTCTGTCCATCGACTTCGTCACGCAAATTTCCGATCTGCTGCGCAAGCTGCAGAGAGCGGCGGCGCAATGGGACATCAAGACGTTCTCGGATTTGCAGCAATTTCCGTGGATTGCGCGCGCCAACGACTGGCTGCAGTCGACCACCGGCATCTCCGCCGGGCAGGTGCAGTCCTGGCTCGTTTCCGGCGCTCAGCGCCTCCTGCAGGGGGCGGCCGGTTTCAGCGGCTCGTTCTTCCTGGGCGCCTTGGACTCGCTGTTCAGCCTCGCGATCATGTTGTTTCTGCTGTTCTTTTTTTTGCAGGACGGCGACATCATGATGGCCCGGGCGCGCAAATTCATTCCCATGGACGAATCCCACAAGGACAGGCTGTTCCGCCAGTTGAGCGGCGTGACGCGTGCCATCGTGTTCGGCACCAGCATGACGGCCTTGCTGCAGGGAATACTGATCGGCGTGGGCTTTGCCATCGCGAGCCTGCCCTCGCCGGTGGTGTTCGGCGTGTTGGCGGCGCTGCTGTCGATGCTGCCCATCGGCGGGTCGGCATTCGTCTGGGCGCCGGCGGTCATTTGGCTGTTCGTCGATGGCCGCTGGGGCTTCGCCGTCTTCATGCTGGCCTGGGGATTGATGCTGGCGGGCATCGATAATGTGTTGCGGCCGGTGCTGATCTCCGGGCGGGCCAAGATTTCGGCCTTGGCGGTGTTCGTGGGGGTCCTGGGCGGTATTCCCGCATTCGGCGCCATCGGCATCATCGCCGGCCCGGTGGTCTTGAGCCTGGCGCTCGCGCTGATCGAGTTCGCGGAGGAAACCCGTCAGGCACGCGCCTAGGCGATCCGCGTGGCGGCGCGGGCACGCGCGCAGCGGGCCGCGCAGCTATCCTGTAACGCGCCGGGCGGCCAGGAACCTGTCTTAAGTGTTCCGGGTGAACCGCGTTGGAATACCCTGACGGCCTCCTAGTACAATCCGCGGCCTTATGGACGTATCGCATCTCCTCGATGGTCTCAATGACGCTCAGCGCGAGGCTGTGGGCTCGCCGCTCGGCGCCGCGCTGGTGCTGGCCGGTGCCGGCAGCGGCAAAACCCGGGTGCTGGTGCATCGGGTGGCCTGGCTGATCGAGGTCGAGGGAGCCTCCCCGAACGGCATCCTTGCGGTCACCTTTACCAACAAGGCCGCCGCCGAGATGCGCGCGCGCATCGAGACCTTGCTCGGCATTCCCGGGGGCGCCATGTGGATCGGCACCTTCCACGGGCTCGCCCATCGCCTGCTGCGCCTGCACTGGCGCGACGCCGGACTGCCCCAAACCTTCCAAATCCTGGACTCCGAGGACCAGTCGCGGCTGCTGCGCAAAGTCCTGAAAGCCCTGGATCTCGACGAAGCGCGGTGGGTGCCCCGGGAGATTCTCTGGTTCATCAACGCGCAGAAGGACGAAGGGCTGCGCCCGAAGCACATCAAGGACGACGGCGACCCGACGCGGCGGCAGCTCGTCAGGATCTATCAGGCCTACGAGGAGGCATGCCAGCGCGCCGGAGTCGTCGATTTCGCGGAACTGCTGCTGCGGGCGTACGAGTTGTGGCGCGACAATCCGGCGCTGCTGCAGCATTATCGAACGCGGTTTCGCCACGTGCTGGTGGATGAATTCCAGGACACCAACGCCATTCAATACAAGTGGCTGATGCTGCTCGCGGGCCCCGCCGGCCTGCCGTTCGCGGTGGGAGATGACGATCAATCCATCTACCGCTGGCGCGGCGCCCGCGTCGAGAATTTGAATCAGTTTCGTCGCGATTATCCGCAGGCGGTGCTGTACAAGCTGGAACAGAACTACCGTTCCACGGGGACGATTCTCAAAGCCGCCAACGCATTGATCGCCAACAATGCCGGCCGGCTGGGCAAGAACCTGTGGACCAGCGGCGCCGATGGCGACCGGGTCAAGCTCTATGCGGCCTTCAACGAGCGGGACGAGGCCGACTTCGTCGTGAACCGCATCCGCGAGTGGGTCGACCGCGGCGGCGCGCGCCGCGAGGTGGCCGTGCTGTACCGCTCGAATGCTCAGTCCCGGGTCTTCGAAGAGGCTTTCCTGAACGCGCGCATGCCGTATCGCGTATACGGCGGCCTGCGCTTCTTCGAGCGGGCGGAAATCAAGGACGCGCTCGCGTACCTGCGCTTGGTGGCGAGCCGGGCGGACGATACCTCGTTCGAACGCGTGGTCAACCTGCCCACCCGCGGCATCGGCGCGAAGACCATGGACACCTTGCGCGACCTGGCACGCGCGCACGGCACGTCGCTGTGGCTGGCCGCGCAGACAGCCCTGCAGAGCGGGCTGCCGCAGCGCGCGGCGCAGGCGCTGCACACCTTCCTGCAGCTGATCGACAAGCTCGGGCTCGAAGTCGCGGGCCTGGACCTGCACGAGCAGGTGGATCGCGTCATTCAGGCAAGCGGACTGATCGAACATTTCAAGAAGGAAAGAGGCGAACGCGGCGAAGGCCGGGTGGAGAACCTTCTCGAACTGGTGAGCGCCGCGAAGGGATTTTCGCCCGAAGGCGAAACCGACATGCAGCCGCTCGAGTCCTTCCTCGCGCATGCGGTGCTGGAATCGGGCGAGGGTCAGGCGGATCCCTATGCCGACTGCGTGCAGATGATGACGCTGCACACCGCCAAGGGCCTGGAGTTTCCCGTGGTTTTCCTCACCGGCATGGAAGACGGTCTGTTCCCGCATCAGCGCTCGATCGGGGACCTCGCAAGCCTGGAAGAGGAGCGGCGCCTGTGCTATGTGGGTGCGACACGCGCCATGCGACAGCTCTACATCACCTATGCCGAACAGCGCCGCCTCTACGGCGTGGATCAATACGGTCAGCCGTCGCGCTTCATCGGCGAATTGCCGGCCGACCTGATCGAGGAAATTCGGCCGCGTCTACAGGTGTCCCGCCCCGCTTTCGCCAAGCGCACCGGGTTGCTCGACGATGTGCCGGCCCACTCCATGCGCATGGGCAGCCGTGTCCGGCACGCCAAGTTCGGCGAGGGCGTGGTGCTCAACTTCGAGGGCAACGGCCCCCAGATCCGCATCCAGGTAAATTTCGAGAGTCAGGGCATGAAGTGGCTGATGCTCTCTTACGCCAACCTCGAGGTCGTGTAGAGTGACCCTCACGTGAAAATCATCATCCTGGGTGCCGGACAAGTGGGCCGCACGGCGGCGTATCATCTGTCTCGCGAGGAGGCGAACGACGTCACGGTCATCGACGTGAACGAGGAGATCCTGCGCGATCTGCAGGATCGACTCGACATACGTACGGTCAACGGCAATGCCTCCAGCCCGCGAGTCCTGGAAGCCGCCGGCATCGCGAGCACGGACATCCTGGTTGCGCTCACCAACAGCGACGAAGTCAACATGTTGGCCTGCCAGATCGCATGGACCCTGTATCGCACCCCGAAGAAGATCGCGCGCGTGCGCTCGGCCGACTACACCCATCAGGAGAGGCTGTTCGGCGAGAACGCGGTGGCCGTGGATGTGTGGATCAGTCCCGAACAACTGGTTACCGAATATGTCGCCCGGTTGATTCGCTATCCGGGGGCGCTGCAGGTGCTCGATTTCGCCGACGGCCGGGTTCGCCTGGTCGGAATTCGCGCGCTCCAGGGCGGCCCGTTGGTGGGTCAGGCGTTGCGCACCCTGCGCGAGCACATTCCGACGGCCGACGCGCGCGTCGCGGCCATCTATCGGGCCGGAAAGAGCATCAAGCCCGAGGGAGATACCGTCGTCGAGGACGGCGACGAAGTGTTCTTCCTCGCGGCGCGCAAGGACATTCGCATCGTCATGAAGGAGATGCGCCGCGAGGAGGCGCCGGCGCGGCGGGTGGTCATCGCGGGCGGCGGCAACATCGGCTTCAAGCTCGCGAGCGATCTGGAGGACAAAAACCAGGTGAAGTTGATCGAGCGCGACCACAAGCGTGCCCGCCGGGTCTCCGAACTGCTCAATCGCACGATCGTGCTGCAGGGCGATGCGGCCGACGAGGAATTACTGCTCGAGGAGAATATCGACAGCGCCGACGTTTTCGCGGCGCTGACCAACTCCGAGGAAGCCAACATTCTTTCCGCCATGCTCGCGAAGCGCCTGGGCGCCCACAAGGTCATGGCGCTGATCAACAAACCGTCGTACGCGGAACTCATCGAAAGCGGCTCGATCGATGTGGCCATTTCGCCGCAGACGGTCACGATCGGCTCGCTGCTCGCGCACGTGCGGCGCGGCGACGTGGTGCGGGTGCACTCGCTGCGGCGGGGCGCCGCGGAGGCTCTCGAGGTGGTCGTGCACGGCGACGCCGACAGCTCCAAGGTGATCGGCCGGCGCATCGAGGACATCGAGCTGCCGGAAGGGACGACGCTCGGCGCGGTGGTGCGCGGAGAGGATGTCATCATCGCGCATCACGACACCACCGTGCAGCCGGATGACCATCTGATCCTATTCCTGACGGACAGGCGGCATATCGACGCCGTCGAAAAGCTGTTCCAAGGCTCCGCTTCCTTTCTGTGAAAGACATTCTCCTGCCGGTCGCCCACGTGTTCGCCATGGTCATGATGGTGTTCGCGGCGACCATGCTCGCACCGTTGGTCATGGCGGTCTGGGAAATGGATCCGGCGCTCTGGTCGTTCATTTTATCGGCGGCTGCGACTTTCGTCCTCGGCGCGGTGTTGTGGCTGGCGACGCGCCGCTTCAAGCGGGAATTGAAGACCCGCGATGGCCTGATGCTGGTGGCGCTCACCTGGGTGGCGCTGCCGGCCGTCGCCGGCTTTCCCTTGTGGAAATACCTGCCGATCAACTTCACGGACGCGTATTTCGAAGCGGCATCCGGACTGACCACCACGGGCGGCACAGTGCTGTCGGGCCTCGAATTCCTGCCGCGGTCCATCAATTTGTGGCGGCATCTCCTCTCGTGGATCGGCGGCATGGGAATCATCGTGCTCGCGGTGGCCATCCTGCCCATGCTCGGAGTGGGCGGGATGCAGATCTATCGCGCCGAGATGCCCGGACCGATGAAGGACAGCAAGTTGACGCCGCGAATCGGACAAACCGCCAAACTGCTGTGGGCGGTGTACGGCGGGCTCACGGCGGCGTGCATAGGATGCTTGCGGTTTGCGGGCATGAATTGGTTCGACGCCGTATGTCACGGGTTTTCAGCGGTGTCGCTCGGCGGATTCTCCACCTACGACGCCAGCATCGGGCACTTCAATTCGCTGTCCATCGAAATGGTCCTCACCGTATTCGAGATTTTGGCGGCCCTCAATTTCGCGACGCACTTTCTGGCGTGGAGCCAGCGGGGCGTCATGGCGTACTTTCGCGACGCCGAAGCCAAGGCCATCCTCGGCGTGCTGGCGGCGAGCTGCATCGGCATCTCACTGTTCCTCTTCTTCAAGGGCAGCTACACGGACTACCCGACGGCGCTGCGCGAGGCGACGTTCAACGTGGTCTCCATCGCCACCGACAGTGGTCTGCGTACGCAGGACTACTCCCGCTGGCCGATCTTCGCGCCCATGTGGATGATGTTCCTGAGCTGCATCGTCGCGAGTTCCGGTTCGACCGGCGGGGGCATCAAGATGATCCGCACGCTGGTGCTGTCGAAGCAGGCGCATCGCGAATTGAACCAACTCGTGCATCCGAACATGGTGCGTCCGCTCAAGGTGGGCGGCACCGTCATCGCCAATCGGGTGGTGTTCGCGGTCCTCGCGTTCGTGTTCCTGTACTTCATGAGCATCGTCACGTTGATTTTCGTGCAGCTCGCGAGCGGTCTGGATTTCCTCACCGCACTGTCCTCGATCATCGCCTGTATCAACAACGCCGGCCCCGGGTTGGGTCTGGTGGGGCCGGGCAGCAATTACGGTGTTTTGAGCGAATTTCAGACGTGGGTATGCTCGGCCGCAATGCTGCTGGGTCGATTGGAGGTTTTCACGCTTCTGGTGCTCTTCACGCCCACTTTGTGGCGGAAATGAGCATTAGGATCCCTCTGGAATCCCAATACGGGAGAATTTTTCGTATTGTGGGATTTGAGATGGCCACCCTGACGAGTCACTGCCGGAAAGTGGAGCCGGCTGGCGCATGATCGCGCTTTTGCAGCGGGTTACGACGGCAAATGTCGGCATCGACGGTCGAACGGTGGCAGAGATCGGGGCCGGGCTATTGGTGTTCGTGGGCATCAAACCCACCGACGGCGATGAGCAGATCAATCGCCTGCTGGAAAGATTGCTCAAATATCGCATTTTCGCCGATGAAGCTGGCAAGATGAACCTCAGTTTGCAGCAGATCGAGGGAGGTTTGCTGTTGGTGCCGCAATTTACCCTGGCGGCCGATACCCGTCACGGGCTGCGGCCGGGCTTTTCCACCGCGGCGCCGCCCGAGGCAGGCCGGCGCCTGTTCGATGGACTGGTCAAGGCGGCGCGCGCGCAGCACCCTACGGTCGCCAGCGGCCAATTCGGCGCCCACATGCAGGTATCTCTGGTCAACGACGGGCCGGTGACGTTTTGGCTGGAGAGCTGAGACGAGCTTCCGCACCGCGGCCTGACTCGGGCTGCCCGACTGCAAATGCGACCGAACACGCAGCGGCCCGGCGCTGTCCAACGTCATAATATGTTTGGCGTATCATGTGCGCCTCAATCTTGATTAACGTGGAATCGGAGAAGCGACATGTTCGATTCAAAAATGCTGTTGGTGATTTTGGCAATCGCGCTGGTGATTTTCGGCACCAAGCGGCTGCGCACCATCGGATCCGACCTGGGCGCGGCGGTCAAAGGCTTCAAGAACGCCATGAATGACGGCGAGTCGGAAGAGCGCGTCAAGCAGCTCAAGCAGGATGCGGACTTCGATTCGGGAGTCGCCGCACCGGGCGTGGCCACCGCGGCGCGCGAGACGGAAGCCAAGGTACCCCCCAAACCGAACGCCTGACGCGCCCGACGCTGCATGCTTGATTTCGGCTTCTCAGAGATTTTGCTCACCTCGGCCATCGCGCTCGTCGTGCTCGGGCCGGAGCGGCTGCCGAAGGTTGCCCGCCGTGTCGGCAATTGGATGGGCCGCGCCCGCTCCATGGCGCGCCAACTTTCGGAGCAGCTCGAACGCG
>JBEKYO010000010.1:0-69546 GCA_049510875.1 Steroidobacteraceae bacterium | reverse complement strand
TCCTGCAGGTTCTTGTTGCGGCGCAACAGGACGTTGTAGCCGAGCACCGCAGGCACGGCGACGAACAGGCCGATGGCCGTCATGATCAAGGCTTCGCCGACCGGACCTGCCACCTTCTCGATCGATGCCGAACCGGATGCGCTGATCGCGATCAACGCGTGGTAGATGCCCCAGACTGTGCCGAACAGTCCGACGAACGGCGCGGTGGAGCCCACCGACGCGAGTACCGGCAAGCCGGCCTGCATGCGGCCGATGATGACATCGGCGGTGCGCTGCAACGACTCGGTGATCCACTCGCTGGTGCCGATGGCGCCCGACAGGCGCGCCTTGTTGACCTCGTGATACTCGTAGGCCTGCTTGCCGGTCTCGGCGAGGGCGCGAAACGGGTTGGAGCCGCCCTTCAACTTACCGAGCGCATCGGTCAGGCTGCCCGAGGACCAGAATTCCTTCTCAGCCTCGATTGCCTGCAGCCGCTGCCGCCGCTGATCGAAAAACTTCGTGATCATGATGAACCACGTGAGCAGCGACATGATCAGCAGAATGACGAGCGTCGACCTGGCCACCAGGTCACCCTGTTGGATGAGGGCGCCAAGGCCAAATGGATTTTCAACTGTAGTCTCTGGCATGGACCGATTTCCTCTACTTAGACAAGTTAAATTGACGAGTTAAACAATTCCGCTCCATGAGCGAGCGCTACTTATTGGTCAGTTTCCACGAAATGGGTATCGAGACCGTCTTCTCCACCGGCTTGCCCTCTTCGGTCGCCGGCAGCATACGCTGTCCGTGGACCGCCTTGAGACATGCCTCGTCGAGCCGCGGGAAACCCGAACTCGCTTGGAGCGTCTCCGCCGACACGTGACCATCGGCGGACACGGTCATCGTCACCACACAGCGCCCTTCCTCGTTGGCGCGCTTGGATGCGTCTGGATACCATTCCTCCCCGATCTTCAGAGGATGCTTCGGATCGACGCGCGGCGGCGTGCCGGGCTTCGGCGCGGGCGCTGCCGCCACCGGAGCCGGAGTGGGCGCCTGCTGCTGAGTCACCACGGCGATGGCGTTGGTCTGTTCCTGAGGAGCTTGGATGTCGACGAATTCGGGAGGCGGTACGTAGGGCTTGATCTCTTCGAGCTTGGGCGGCGGCGGCGGGGGCTTATCGACGTCTTTGGGCTTGTCGATCTGGGCGATCTCCACCGGCGGGATGATGTTCTGCGCCAGGCGCATCGCGAGACCGGAATAAAACGCGTAACCAACGACAACGTGCAGCAGGATGACGACAAGAAGGGCAAGACCCCTCCTGCCGGAAAACAATGATGGCTCTTCGTATTTATAATACATAGTCTGGTTGCGACCCTACCCCTGCGATTTCACTACGTGCACTACGCGCGCGCGCGCGCAGCTGTCCGATGCGCACTTTTGGTACACATGTATTGCGCGCTTCGACGAGTCGTCCGCAACACATCGTCCACCAAACGTTTCTCTCACCATGCCGCAGAATTTTTTCAGCGGCATCCCTTCAGGAATTCCCTTGAACGGGTAAAGAGACTGACACATATCCCGCCCGAACTGCAAGCACGACTTGACTTACTCCAAGTCAGTTACAGCGCCCAGCGAAGCGCTGCTAACGGCCCGCGAATACTTTGCCAACGCGCCTCGGCGCGCATAGGGCTTCGGCGGCGTCCAGGTCTTGCGGCGCACCCTAAGTTCGGCGCCGCTCACATGCAGCGTGATTTCTCGTCGCTCTGCATCAATGGTGATCTCATCGCCCGATTTGACCAAGGACAAAGGGCCGCCGACGGCAGCCTCGGGTGCTACATGTCCCACCACGAAACCGTGGCTGCCCCCGGAGAATCGACCGTCGGTTATCAGTGCCACGCAGCTCCCCAACCCTCGGCCGACGATGGCCCCGGTGGGGCTCAGCATCTCGCGCATTCCGGGGCCGCCCTTCGGGCCCTCGTAGCGAATGACCACCACGTCGCCCGCTCGGACCTTGCCTCCCAAGATGCCCTGCAGCGCTTGTTCCTCCGAATTGAACACCCGCGCGACGCCCTTGAAGCGCAGGCCTTCCTTGCCGGTAATCTTGGCAACCGCTCCGTCAGGCGCCAGATTGCCGTACAGGATGACCAGATGACTTTCCTTCTTGATCGGATCCGCAAGCGGTCGGACGATTTCCTGGCCCTCGGGATAGGGGGCGACCGCGCGCAGGTTTTCCTCGAGCGTGTGCCCCGTGACGGTCAGGCAATCGCCATGCAGCAATCCGGCATCGAGCAACACTTTCATCAACGGTTGTATGCCGCCGATGGCCACCAGCTCGGACATGGAAAAGCGTCCGCTCGGGCGCAGATCCGCCAGCACCGGCACGCGCTTGCCGACGCGCGTGAAATCGTCGAGGGTCAATCTGACGTTGGCCGATGAGGCGATGGCGAGCAAGTGCAGGACGGCGTTGGTCGAGCCGCCCAAGGCGATGCACACCGTGACGGCATTTTCAAAGGCCTTGCGCGTCATGATCTGGCGCGGCCGCAGTCCCAGCCTGACGAGATTGACGACGGCGCCGCCCGCGCGGGAGCAGTCATCGCGCTTTTGGCTCGAGACGGCGTCCTGAGCCGAGCTGTTGGGCAAGCTCATGCCCATGGCCTCGATGGCCGACGCCATGGTATTCGCGGTGTACATTCCGGCACAGGACCCCGGACCCGGAATGGCGGTCCGTTCGACGAACTTGAGTTGCCGCTCGGACACCGTGCCCTGCGCATAACCGCCCACCGCCTCGAATACCGACACGACGTCGCGCTTGTCGGTTCCGGGACGAATCGTACCGCCGTACACGAATACCGCTGGGCGGTCGAGCCGCGCCATCGCCATCAGGCAGCCCGGCATGTTCTTGTCGCACCCGCCGATTGCAACGATGCCGTCGAAGCCCTGGGCCCCCACCACCGTCTCAATCGAATCCGCGATGACCTCGCGGGACACCAACGAGTAGCGCATGCCGGGCGTGCCCATCGAGATCCCGTCCGAGACCGTAATCGTCGAAAATGTCACCGCCTTCGCGCCATGCGCCTCCACCCCGGCGGCGGCCAGGCGCGCCAGTTCGTCGATGTGCATGTTGCAGGGCGTCAGATTGCTCCAGGTGGACGCAATGCCGACTTGCGGTTTGTCGAAGTCGGCATCGGCAAAGCCCACCGCATGCAGCATGGCGCGCGCCGGCGCCTGTTTGATCCCGTCCACCACCATACGTGAATAACGGCGTGCATCGACCGGGCTGGCTTGCTTCTTCATGATGTGAACTTCACGCAGGTGGCGGCAATAATTGGGCGCCGAGCTTAAACACCCTTCGCGGCCCCGTCCAACGAGAATTCCCGCCCTGGGGCGCCCCGGCGGGGCCGCCGCGGCTGGCGGGCGGCCACTCTACGCGGCCTCCGCGCACCCGTAGCGCTCCACCAGATACCGGTACACACCGCGCACCGCATGCGCTTCGGCGCCCACGCCGCGTCCGGGCCGCTCCTTCGGATTCCACGCGAACAGATCGATGTGCATCCAATTGGAGGTTTCGGTGACGAAGCGCTTCAGAAACAGCGCCCCGAATATCGCGCCGGCCAACCCGGAAGTCGCGACGTTGTTCAAATCCGCCACCTTGCTGCCGAGTTCGTCGTCGTAACCCATCCACAGGGGCATGGGCCACAGCGGATCATGCTCAATCGCCGCGACGCGCGCCAATTCGGCAACCGCCTTCTCATCGGTGCCGAACAGGGCGGGCAACTCAGGCCCCAGCGCTACGCGGGCCGCGCCGGTCAGCGTGGCGAAATCAATGAGGAGGTCGGGCCGCTCGGCATCCGCCAGGGCAAGCGCGTCGCACAACACCAGGCGTCCTTCGGCATCGGTGTTGCCCACCTCCACCGTCAATCCCTTGCGCGTCGCGAGCACGTCGCCCGGCCGGTAGGCGTTGCCGCCGATCGAATTCTCCACCGCCGGAATCAGCACGCGCACGCGCGCTCGCACGCCGGCGTGCATGAGCATATTGGCGAGCGCCAGCGTCACCGCCGCGCCGCCCATGTCCTTTTTCATCAACGCCATGCCCGAACTCGACTTGATGTCGAGGCCGCCGCTGTCGAAGCACACGCCCTTGCCCACCAGCGTCAGGCGCGGCAGCGCCGCCCCGCCGGGCGGCGACCAATGAATGTCGAGGAGCCGCGGTGCAGCAGAGCTGGCGCGCCCCACCGCATGGATTGCGGGAAACTCGCCGGCCAGCAGTTCCTCGCCCACCCATTCTTGGTAATCGGCGCGGTGCCCTTCCGCCAGATGCCGCGCCGCGGCAGCGAGCTCGGCGGGACCCATGTCGTTGGCGGGCGTGTTGATGAGATCGCGCGCGAGCTTCAGCGACTCGGCCGCGTTCGCGACAAAGTTCCGATCTGCATTCGGCGGCGCGTCCAAGCTGGCCGCGCGTTCCGCCTTGCTCGGCCGGTAGCGTTCGAATCGATACGCGCCGTACGCGAAACCCAGGCACAGCTGCGTCGCTTCGGCGCCGCTCCATTGCTGCGCGAGACAGTAGCGGCGCGGCGGCAGCCGTTCGGCGAAGCCGGCCGCATGCCACAGCGACAGCCCGCCGTGACGCTTGCCGAGGCCGCCCACCGCCATTTGCACGGCGCCGCTCGCGTCGGGCACCGGCACTACCCGATGCCTTTCACCCTTGAAGTTGTGCTCGCTCAACCAGGACTTGATGAACGCCGGCCGCGCCGCGCGCCATGCGTCGATCTCGTCCTCGTACAGCAGCCACAGGGGAACTGAATCATCAGGATCGGCGGTCATGGATGGCAAGCCTCAAAGTGCGCTACGAGCCGTTTCGGCCCTTGCATGATAAGAGATTCTGTGTTGCTATTTGCGGCTAGTTAACAAGGCACTGCGCTATTCTCAAACGGACCCCGCCCAGGCTGCAACAGTCCTAGAGGCGGGGTCTCGCATTTTACGGTCCGCGATTTTTTCATTGACTGAACCCGGCTTGGAGGAGCACCACATGCGTTTGTATTCGCAAAAAGACGTCGACAAGAAAGCACTGCGAGGGGCACGCATCGCCGTTCTCGGGTACGGCAGCCAAGGTCGGGCGCACGCGCTCAATTTGCACGACAGCGGCTATGATGTCGTGGTGGGGGTGCGCAAGGGAGACAGTTGGGTCAAGGCGAGGAAGGACGGCCTCAAGGTCATGGAGCCCAAGGCGGCGGTCAAGGGCGCGCAATTGGTCGCCATGCTGGTTCCCGACATGACCCAGAAGGCGCTGTACGGCGAATTGAAAGCGCAGTTCGAACCGGGTGCCGCCCTGCTGTTCGCGCACGGTTTCAACGTGCACTTCAAGCAGATCAAACCGCGCAAGGATTTGGACGTGGTGCTGATCGCGCCCAAAGGGCCCGGCGATTTGGTGCGCCGGCAATACCAGCAGGGCCGCGGCGTTCCTTGCCTGATCGCGGTCGCGCAGAACCCGTCCAAGCGTGCCAAGGCCAAGGCGCTGGCGTATGCCGACGGCATCGGCGGCACGCGCGGCGGCGTGCTCGAGACGACGTTCGCCGAGGAAACCGAAACGGATTTGTTCGGCGAGCAGGCGGTGCTGTGCGGCGGCGCCACGGAGCTCGTGGTCAAGGGCTACGAAACCCTGGTGGAGGCCGGATACCAGCCGGCGGTCGCCTACTACGAGTGCCTGCACGAGCTGAAGCTGATCGTCGACCTGCTGCACGAGGGCGGCATCACCAAGATGCACCGCTTCATCAGCGAGACCGCCAAGTACGGCGATCTGACGCGCGGGCCGCGCATCGTCAACAGATCCACCAAGAAGGAAATGAAAAAAATCCTGGGCGAGATTCAGGATGGAAAATTCGCTCGTCAGTGGATTTCGGAATCCAGGACGGGCCGGCGCAAGTATTCGAAGCTGCTGAAGGCGGACCTCGCGCATTCGATCGAAAAGGTCGGCGCCAAGCTGCGCGCCCGCATGCCGTGGTTGGAAGCCGCGAAGGCCTAGGGGCGGGTCATGAGCGCTCGCACGCTGTTCGACAAGGTCTGGGCCGCGCACGAAGTGGTGCCCGAGACTTTGGATACGCCCGCCGTTCTCTACGTCGATCTGCATCTCATTCATGAGGTCACTTCGCCGCAGGCCTTCAGCGTGTTGAGGACGCTGGGCCTGCCCGTGCGGCGCCCCGATCGGACGCTCGCCACCATGGACCATTCGACGCCCACGCTGAGCGAACAGGTGTTCGGCAAGATTCCGATCAAGGTCGATGCGGCCGCCGAACAAGTGCGTCGGCTCGAGATCAACGCGGCCGAGTTCGGCGTAGAACTCTTCGGCATGCGCGACGCGCGCCGCGGCATCGTGCATGTCATCAGCCCGGAACTCGGGTGCACGCTGCCCGGGATGACCATCGTCTGCGGCGACAGCCATACCAGCACTCACGGGGCGTTCGGCGCACTCGCCTTCGGCATCGGCAGCACGGAGGTCGGACACGTGTTTGCGACCCAGTGCCTCTTGCAGCGCAAGCCGAAGACCTTCGCCGTCAACGTGGAAGGAAAGTTGCCCGCCGGCGTCACCGCCAAGGACCTGATCCTGGCCGTGATCGGCAGAATCGGCGTCTCCGGCGGGACCGGCCATGTGTTCGAGTACCGCGGCTCGACCATTCGCGGCCTCTCCATGGATGAGCGCATGACCGTCTGCAACATGTCCATCGAAGCGGGCGCGCGCGCCGGCATGATTGCGCCCGATGAGGTGACGTTCGAATATCTCGCGAACAAGCCCCGCGCTCCCCGCGGCGGGGACTGGGACGCCGCGGTCGCCCGCTGGCGCACCCTGGTGAGCGACCGCCATGCAAAGTTCGACGCGTCCGTCGACATCGATGCGGCGACCATCGAGCCCATGATCACCTACGGCACGAATCCGGGAATGGTCGTGCCGATCACCGCCGCGATTCCGCGAAGCCCCGGCAACGCAGCGGCGGGCGGCGCGGCCGCAGACGCGGCGTACGACAAGGCCCTCGCCTACATGGGCTTCCACGGCGGCGACGCCATGCTGGGCAAGCCCGTGGACGTCGTGTTCATCGGCAGCTGCACCAACGGCCGGTTGGAGGACTTGCAGGCGGCCGCGCGGATTCTCAAGGGCCGCAAAGTGGCGGCGGGCGTGAAACTGCTCATCGTGCCCGGCTCGCAACAGATCAAGCACGACGCCGAGGTCATGGGCCTCGCCCAGATCTTCAAGGATGCCGGCGCCGATTGGCGCGAATCGGGCTGCTCCATGTGCCTGGGGATGAACGGCGACACCGTGGGCGCGGGCCAGTATTCCATCAGCACCAGCAACCGTAATTTCGAGGGTCGGCAAGGCGTCGGCGCGCGTACGCTGCTGGTGAGCCCGCTGACGGCCGCGGCGAGCGCGGTGCAGGGCAGGATCGCCGACCCGCGGGAGCTGCTGTAATGGAAGCTCTCGAGCGTGTGCGCTCCAAGACCGTGGTGATTGCTTCCACCAACATCGACACCGATCAGATCATTCCGGCGCGATTCCTGACGACGACCACCAAGCAGGGCCTGGGCCGGCAGCTGTTCGCCGATTGGCGGTATCGGGCCGACGGCAGTGCGAATGCGGAGTTCGTGCTGAACCGCCCCGAGGCGAGCGGCTGCCAGGTGCTTGTGGCCGGGCGCAACTTCGGCTGCGGTTCATCGCGCGAACACGCGCCGTGGGCGCTCCTCGATTATGGAATTCGCGCGGTCATCAGCACGGAGATTGCGGATATCTTCAAGACCAATGCGCTGAAGAACGGGCTGCTGCCCATCGCCGTCGACGAGGCCACCGCGCAATGGCTGCTGGAACATCCGGGAGCCGAGGTCGACATCGATCTCAAGGCCACCCGCTTGACCTTGCCCACCGGTGCGGTCACGACGTTTCCGATCGAGGCATTCGCACGCCATTGCCTGCTGAACGGAATCGACGAACTGGGCTATCTCCGCAGCCGCATGAGCGACATCGAGAATTACGAGGCCGCGCGCACGTGGTGAGCGCGGCCATCGCGGTGCTGGCCGGCGACGGCATCGGCGGCGAAGTGACCGCCGAGGCGGTACGCGCCCTCGAGCGCGTGGCGCAGACGTATGGGCACTCCCTGCGCTTCGAGCCGGCGTTGTTGGGCGGCGCCGCCATCGACGCGACCGGCGAGGCGCTGCCGCCGGCCACGCTCGCCGTCTGCCGGGCAGCCGACGCCATCCTGTTGGGCGCGGTGGGCGGCCCCAAGTGGTCCGCGCCCGATGCCCCGGTGCGCCCCGAACAGGGCCTGCTGGGGCTGCGCAAAGCGCTCGGGCTGTTCGCCAATCTGCGCCCCGTGGTGCCGCACCCCGCCGTGCTCGACGCGTCCCCCATCAAGGCGGAGCTGTTGCACGGAGTCGACATCATGGTCGTGCGCGAATTGACCGGCGGGATCTACTTCGGGGAAAAACGCCGCACCGCCACGGAGGCGGTCGATGAGTGCCGCTACAGCGTGCCCGAGGTCGAGCGGGTGGTCAGGCTCGCCGCGCGGCTGGCAAGCTCGCGCAGGCGCAAATTGACCTCCGTCGACAAGGCCAACGTCCTCGAGACCTCGCGGCTGTGGCGCGCGGTGGTCGAGCGCATCCTGCCCGAGGAATTTCCCGAGGTGAGTTTCGAACACATGCTGGTGGATTCCGCGGCCATGCACCTGCTGCGGCGGCCGCGCGATTTCGACGTCATCGTGACCGAGAACATGTTCGGCGACATTCTCACCGACGAGGCATCGATGCTCGCCGGCTCGATGGGGTTGCTGCCGTCGGCCTCGCTGGGCGCCGACGGCCGCGGCGGCCTGTTCGAACCCATCCACGGATCCGCGCCCGACATCGCGGGACGCGGCATCGCCAATCCCTACGCCGCGATCCTGAGCGCGGCCTTGTTGCTGCGCTACTCGCTGAAACTCGAAGCCGAGGCGCGCGCCCTGGAGGCCGCCGTCTCCGCCGCCGTGGTCGGGGGCGCGCTGCCGGCCGACCTCGCCAAGCCCGGCACGACCCCGGTGTCGACGCGCCAAGCCGGCGACGCGGTGTTGGCCGCGCTCCAGGCGCCCGGGAGCCCGGGACCTTAAGCGACGCGCGTGGCCGCGGGCGCCGGCGCGGCGCCCGCGCGCAGCGCGCGCTCGAGGCCCGCCGCCAGGTCGGCGACCAGGTCGCCCGCATCCTCGATTCCCACCGACACTCGCAGCAACCCCGGGCCAATCCCCGCGCGAGTTCGCGCCCCTTCCTCCATGCCGGCATGCGTCATGCTCGTCGGGTGCGCGATCAGACTCTCCACGCCGCCCAGCGATTCGGCCAATGTGAAGCACTGCAGCCCCTCGACCAGCGCCTTGACCGCAGCTTCGCCGCCGCGCAGATCGAAGCTCAGCATGGCGCCGAAGCCGCTCTGCTGCCGCCGCGCCAAGTCGTGGCCCGGGTGGGCGGCGAGGCCCGGGTAGTACACGCGCTGCACGGCCGGATGGCCGGCCAGCACATCGACCACGGCGAGCGTGTTCTCGGCATGCACGCGCGCCCGCGCGTGCAAGGTGCGCACGCCGCGCAGCGTCATGAAACTGTCGAAGGGCGCGCCGGTGACGCCGATGGCATTCGCCCACCAGGCCAGATCCTTGGCCTCATCCTGGGTCCCCGCGATCACGGCGCCGCCCACCACGTCGCTGTGCCCGTTCAGATACTTGGTGGTCGAATGCATGACCAGGTCCGCGCCGAGCGCCAATGGCTGCTGCCAGACCGGCGAGAGAAACGTATTGTCCGCGACCACCAGGGCGCCGGCGGCATGGGACGCCTCGGCAACCGCCCGGATGTCGACGATCCGCAGCAGGGGGTTGCTCGGCGTTTCGATCCACACGAGCGAGGGCTTGCTCTCGAGCGCCTTGGCGAGCGCGGCCGCATCGCTCTGGTCGACGAAATCCACGACCAGCGCGCCTTTCTTTGCGAGCGCGTCCAGCAGACGATACGTTCCGCCGTAGCAGTCGAACGGCGCCACGACCCGCGCGCCGCCCTGCAGCCGCGCCAGCACCAGGGTAATGGCGGCGAGACCGGTGCAGGTCACCACCGCTCCGGCGCCGCCGTGTAGTCGTACTTGCGCGGCCGGCGAAAGCCCTCGAAGGCAAAATTCGTCGACAGATAGACGGGAGGCACCACGGAACCGTACTGCGCATCCGATTCCAGCCCGGCGCGGACCGACCGCGTGGCGATGTTCTTCTTGTCGCAGTCGTTGCTCATGAGATCGTCTCCGCAAGTGCGTTTCTTAATATGGGATTCAGCACGGCGCTCTCCTTCAAAAAAGCGTCGTGACCGAAAATGGAATTGAGCTCCACCAGCCGTGCCGGTCCCGCGAGGCGCGCCGCGAGAGCCTGCATGTCCTGGTAGGGGACCAGCTGATCCTCGCGAACGCCGATGAGCGTAGCGGGCGTGCGCACCTGCGCGGCGTCCACCTCGTGCAGATCGATGGACTCGGAGAGGGCGAGAAAGGACTCCGCCCGGTACTTCTGCACGTAGTCATCGCCGCGGGCGAACAGATATCCCTCGACGGGAAAGCGAAAGCGCTGCCCGTCGCGCACTGCCGGACCGCGGAAGCGCAGCGCAAACTCGGCCTGGCTGCGATACGTCGCCATCGCCAAGGCGCGCGCGAGCTTGAGCCCTCCGGGGCCGTCGCCGCGCGCGATGGCTTCACGCACGATTTGCCGCTGTACGCTGCGCCACGCCGTCGAGAGCACCTGGGACCGGTCGGCGGCGCTCAGGATCACGATGCGCCCCGCGGATCCCGCGTGCCGGGCCGCGAAACTCAAGGCCACCATCCCACCGTAGGACGCGCCGACGATGGCATGCAGGGACCGCAGGCCCAAGTGGAGAGCGACGCGGTGCAATACGTCGGCCTGATCGCACGAGCTGACCGCCGGAAACGGCGATCCGCCGTCCGGGGTGGAACTCGCGCCCAATCCGCCCAGGTAGTCGATTCCGAGGATGCGGTACCGCGTGGTATCGACCCCCAGATGCGGGCCGACGATCAGGGGCCACCAGCCGTCGGGACCTGCCAGAAAGCGATGCGCCGAAATGCCGCCGAGCACCGCCACCACCGGCGCATCCGCGGGACCGACCAGGCGAAAGGCCACGCGCGGCGTTGCCAGCACATCGCCATGATGCAGCCGCCATGGCTCCGGCAACTGCAGCACCGAATCGACGATCGCGGGCGGGGCGCCGGCGGGCGACGCCGCCGGCTTGTCGGAAATCTCTCGTAAAGCCAAGTCTGAATGCTCCTCCACGGTTGACATAACCCCTGGGGAGCGCGGCGCTCTTCGGCTAGAGGATGCAGCGTCGCCGCCGTCCAACTTGCCGCCTATCTACCGGCTCGAAGCGTAGCGCTCGTCGCCGCAGGAGTTGGCACCGTTCCAAGGACATCCGCGGATTCGATGGTGGTTGCCCCGGCTTCGAAGGGCCTTTCCCTCAGCCGGTCTAGATAAGCACGCGAATTTTAAGGATGCGGCCGCGCCGCGTCAAGCGCCGGGGCGCTTGCCTTCGTTCGAATAACGTATTAATGTACTAGCGCATTAATACATTACTATGGCGTCATGAAAACCAACCGGCCGGTGACCCTGCGTCAGGAACAGCAGCATGAACGCGCGCTGTGCACGGCCATCCTCGCCCTGCGCAGCGTCGAGGAATGCCGCAGCTTCTTCCGCGACTTGTGCACGCCGGCCGAGCTGCAGGCGATGGCCGACCGGTGGGCGGTGGTGGAGCTCCTGGAGCGCGGCCTCGCCTACCGCGAAATCCACAAACAGACCGGCGTCAGCGTGACCACCATCAGCCGCGTGGCGCGCTACCTGACGTCGGGCAACGGCGGCTACCGCGCCGTCACCGATCGCCTGAAGTTAAATACGTGAGCCCCGGGGCCCCCGCCATGCAGCACGCCAAGCCATGCGCCTGAAGATAGCCATACAGAAAAGCGGCCGCCTCACCGACAGTTCGCTCGACCTCTTGTCCCGATGCGGACTCAAGTTCAGCCGCGGCAAGGACCAACTCATGTGCTACGGCGAGAACATGCCGCTGGACGTGCTGTTCGTGCGCGATGACGACATTCCCGACCTCGTTCAGGAGGACGTGTGCGAACTCGGGCTGGTGGGCCTCAACGTGGTCGAGGAGAAGCGCCTGGCCTTTCAGACGCGCGGCATTGCGCCGCTGTTCGAGACGGTGCAGCTCCTCGATTACGGGCGGTGCAGGCTGTGCATCGCCGTGCCGGACGGCTTCGAGTACTTGAGCGCGGCCTCGCTCGAGGGCAAGCGCATCGCGACCACCTATCCCCACATCTTGTCGCGCTTTCTGGCCGAGCGCCGGATCACGGCGGAGGTCGTGGTGCTGTCGGGCGCCGTCGAGATCGCACCGCGGCTGGGCCGCGCCGATGTCATCTGCGACCTGGTTTCCACCGGATCGACCCTCGCCGCGAATCACCTGCGGCATGCCGAGACCGTGCTGGAAAGCCAGGCGGCGCTGATCCGCACTCCCGTGCCGATCCCTCCGGAGAAGCAGGATTGGGCCCGCCGCCTGTTGATGCGGATCGACGGCGTGGAACAAGTCAAAGGCAGCAAGTACATCATGCTGCACGCGCCGCGCTCCGCGCTGCCCGCCATCGCCAAGCTGCTGCCCGGCAGCGAGGCCCCGACGGTCATACCCCTGGAGGGCCGCGGCGATCGCGTTGCGGTCCACGCCGTGTGCCGCGAAAACGTCTTCTGGGAACTGTTGGAAGACCTGAAGGGCGCCGGCGCGACCTCCGTGCTGGTGCTGCCCGTAGAGAAGATGCTGGCGTAGCCGCCGGCCACTCTGCATGCAAGTACTCGATTGGCATTCGCTCTCGGCGCCCGAACGGGACGCTGCCCTGCGCCGCCCGGCGCAGCGCGACGCCCGGACAACGGCCGCGGCGGCGCAGCAGATCATCGATGCGGTGCGGCGCGACGGAGACGCCGCGCTGCTCGAACTGACGCAGCGCTACGACGGCGTGCGCCTGCGCGAGGCGGCGGTGTCCGCCGGTGAATTCGACGCCGCCGAGCGCTCGTTGAATTCCGAGCAGCACGCCGCGATCGCCGCCGCCATCTCCACGGTTCATAAGTTCCATGCCGCGCAGGGCGCGGCGCCGCTGCGCGTGGAAACGGCGCCCGGCGTCGTGTGCGAGCGCATCAGCGTCCCCGTGCGCGCCGTCGGGCTGTACGTGCCGGCGGGCTCGGCGCCACTGCCCTCGACGGCGATCATGCTTGCGGTGCCCGCGGCCATCGCCGGCTGTCCGGTGCGAATCATGTGCACGGCTCCGACCAAGCGCGGTACGGCGGACCCGGCGGTGTTGGTGGCGGCGCGCAAGGCGGGCGTGGAGCGCGTGTTCAAGGTCGGCGGTGCCCAGGCCATCGCGGCCATGGCCTACGGTACGGAATCGGTGCCGAAGTGCGACAAGCTGTTCGGCCCCGGCAACGCGTGGGTTACGGCGGCCAAGCTGCTGGTGGCGAACGACGCGGCCGGCGCGGCCGCCGACCTCCCGGCGGGCGTCACCGAGGTGATGGTGATCGCGGACGGCGGCGCGCACGCCGATTTCGTCGCGGCGGACCTGCTCGCGCAGGCCGAGCACGGCCCCGACGCCCAGGCGCTGCTGTTGACCACGTCGCTCGATCTTGCGCGCCGGGTCGCCGCGCACGTGCATGAACAGTTGGGCGCGTTGTCGCGCGCCGCGATACTGGCCGCGTCGGTGGAAAATATCCGGCTGCTGGTGGTCGACTCCCTCGACACGGCCTTCCGCGTCGCCAACGAATATGCGCCCGAACACCTGCTGCTGCAGATCGCCGAGCCGCGGGCGTGGCTGCCGCGGGTCAGCGCAGCCGGATCGGTGTTCCTCGGCAATTGGTCGCCGGAATCGATGGGCGACTATTGCAGCGGCACCAATCACACCCTGCCGACGTACGGCTACGCGAAGGCCTACAGCGGGCTCGGCGTGGAGGATTTTCAGAAGCGCATCACCGTGCAGGAACTCACGCCCCTGGGGCTCTTGGGCCTGGGCGCAACGGCCCGCACATTGGCGGGGCTCGAGGGCTTGGACGCGCATGCCGCGGCCGTGACCATAAGGTGCCGCGCGCTCGAGGCCGGCGCACGATGAGCGGGCTCATGAGTCCGGTGCTGTCGCTGGCGCGGCCGGAGATCCTCACCCTCACGCCGTACTCGCATGCCGCCTGGCGGCCCTCGCTCACCCGCCTGCATGCCAACGAGGCGCCATGGCGGCCGGCCGGGGACACCACGGAGGCGGGCCTGAATCGCTATCCGGAGCCGCAGCCCGCGGCGCTGGTCGAACGTCTGGCCGACGTGTACGGCGTCTCCGCGGGATGCGTTCTCGTCACCCGGGGCAGCGACGAGGCCATCGACGTGCTGTCGCGCATATACCTGCGCGCGGGGATGGATGCCATCCTGCAGTGCACGCCGACCTTCGGCATGTACCAGGTCGCGGCGCGCATCCAGGGCGCCGGGGTGGTGGACATACCGCTCGACCGGTCCCGCGAATGGGCGCTCGACCCGGCGCGGCTGCTGGCCGCGTGGCAGCCGCGGATCAAGCTGGTCTATTTGTGTTCCCCCAATAATCCGACCGCCAACTCGCTCGGGCGGGCGGTGCTCGAAGCGGTGTGCAAGGCGCTCGACGGCAAAGCCATGGTGGTGATCGACGAGGCGTACATCGAGTGGTCCGGGTCGCCGAGTCTGACGCCGTGGCTGGCGCGCTTCCCGACGCTCGCGATCCTGCGCACGATGTCGAAGGCCCACGCGCTCGCGGGGGCGCGCATCGGCGCCCTGCTCGGACATCCGGATCTCATGCAACTGGCGAAGCGCATCATTCCGCCCTACTGCCTGGCGCAGCCGACCATCGAGGCGGCCCTGCGCGCGTTGCGCCAGGGCGAGCTCGCGGCCTCGGGCGCGCGGCTCGAGGCATTGCTCGCCGAACGCGAATACCTGCGCCGGCGCCTGCAATCCTCGCCGCTGGTCGCGAAGATCTGGCCGAGCGATGCGAATTTCCTGCTCATCGACTGTCATGACGCGGATCGCTTCATGCGGGTCAGCAACGCCGCCGGATTGATCGTGCGGGACCTGCGCGCCAATCCGGCGCTGCCGGACTCGCTGCGCGTTTCGGTGGGCACGCGCGCGCAGAACGACGCGCTGGCCGACAGCGTGGAGGCGCCATGAGCGGCGCGCGCGTCCTGTTCGTGGACCGCGACGGCACGCTGTGCGAGGAGCCGCACGACGAAAAGGTGGACAGCCTGGAGAAGATCCGCCTGTTGCCCGGCGTGATTCCGGCCCTGCTCGATCTGAAGCGCGCGGGCTTCGAGTTCGTCATGGTCACCAATCAGGACGGCCTGGGCACGCCGAGCCTGCCGAGCGAACGATTCCATGCCGTGCATGAATTTCTCCTCGGCCTTTTCGCCTCGCAGGGCATCGGTTTTTCCGCGGTATTCATCTGCCCGCACTACGCGCACGAGGGCTGCGCCTGCCGCAAGCCGAACGTCGGCATGGTGCGCGACTTCGTGCTCGCCTATCCCATCGACAAAACCCACAGCTACATGATCGGCGACCGCGATACCGACCTTGAATTCGCCGGGAATCTCGGCATACGGGGCATACGCGTGCGGGCGCACGGCGGCGCCGAGGAGACCTGGCCGCGGATCGCACGGCGCATTCTGAGCGCCGCCCGTCGCGCAAATCTCAGGCGAACCACCACGGAGACCGACGTGAGGGTCGATGTGGATCTATCGCACGAGGGCGCGATCGCCGTGAACACGGGGCTCGGCTTCTTCGACCACATGCTGGAACAGATCGCGAGGCACGGCGGATTCTCCCTGAGCCTGACCTGCCGCGGCGATCTGCACATCGATGAGCACCACACCATCGAGGACTGCGCGCTAGCGCTGGGCTCCGCCTTGGGCCAGGCCCTGGGCGACAAGCGCGGCATCGCGCGCTATGGATTCCTGCTCGCGATGGACGAGGCCGAGGCGCAGGTCGCGCTCGATATCAGCGGCCGGCCGTACTTCGTGTGGGAGGGCCGCTTCAACCGCGAGCGCGTCGGCGACATGCCGACCGAACTCGTTCCCCATTTCTTCCGCTCCTTGGCGCAGGCCCTCGGCGCGGCATTGCACATCACCGTGCGCGGCGAGAACACGCATCACATGGTCGAAGCGTGTTTCAAGGGCGTGGGCCGCAGCCTGCGCCAGGCCATCCGGCTCGAAGGCAGCGAGTTGCCCAGCACCAAGGGCGTCCTGTGAGCGATCCGCGCGTCGTGATCGTCGCGAACGGCGGGGCGAACATCGCCTCGCTGCAATACGCGCTCGAACGCTTGAAGGTCGCATCCTCGGTATCGGCCGAGCCAGGGACCATCCGCGCCGCGACGCATGTGATCCTGCCGGGCGTGGGCGCCGCCGCCGACGCCATGATGCGGCTGCGCGGCGCCGATTTGCACGAGCTGCTACCCACGCTGCGCCAACCGGTGCTCGGCATATGTCTCGGCATGCAGTTGCTGTTCGAGGCTTCGGATGAGGGCCGCACCCGCTGCCTCGGCATCATTCCGGGTCGCGCGACCCGCTTCGCCGATGCACCCGGGCGGCGCGTGCCGCACATCGGCTGGAACACGGTGGACATCCTGCGGGCCTCCGCGCTGCTCGCCGGGCTGAAGGCGGACGACTACGCCTACTTCGTTCACAGCTACGCGTTGCCGGTGAGCCGCGCGACGGTCGCGAGCACCTGCTACGGCGGGCCATTCAGCGCGTGCGTCGAATGGAGCAACTTCTACGGGGCGCAATTTCACCCGGAACGCTCGGCGGCGGTCGGTGCGCGCCTGCTCGCGAACTTTCTCGGCATCCACTGAATGCGCCTCATCCCCGCAATCGACTTGAAAGCCGGCCGCTGCGTGCGGCTGCTGCGCGGCGCTGCCGATGCGGAAACCCGCTACAGCGCGGATCCGCGCGACCTTCTCGCCCGCTATCGCGGCTACGGCGCGGACTGGCTGCACGTGGTGGATTTGGACGGCGCGCTCGACGGGGATCGCAGCAACCGCGGCATCATCGCCGAGTTGGCGCGCGAGTCCGCGATCAGCCTGCAGGTGGGCGGGGGTCTGCGCACCGCCGCCGCGGTATCGCAAATCCTGAACGCGGGCGTGAGCCGGGCCGTGGTCGGCAGCCTCGCGGTGACCGGCGTCGAGTGCGTGCGAAACTGGCTCGGCCGATACGGGCCCGAGCGCGTGGCGCTGGCCTTCGACGTGCGCCTCGATCCGAGCGGTACGCCGCGGGTCGCGATTCACGGATGGCGCGAGCAGTCGCCGCTCTGCCTCTGGGACGCGCTTGCGAATTTCGCCGATCACGGGCTCAAGCACGTCCTGTGCACCGACGTGGCGCGGGACGGCACCCTGTCGGGTCCCAACGTGGATCTCTATGCGGAGGCGGTGCGGCGCTTCCCCCGCATCGAATGGCAGGCGTCGGGCGGCATCCGCGACGCGCGCGACCTGCATGCGCTGGCGGCGGCCGGAGCGCGGGCCGCCGTCAGCGGCAAAGCGCTGCTGGAGGAACTCATACCGCTCGGGGAGCTGCGCGCATTCTTGCCAAACGCATCATCCCCTGCCTAGACGTGCGCGACGGACGGGTCGTCAAGGGCGTGCGCTTTCGCGAGCACCGCGTCGTCGGCGACATTTTGTCGCTGGCCGCGCGATATCGCGACGCGGGCGCCGATGAACTCGTGTTCTACGATATTTCCGCAAGTCCCGAGGGACGATCGGTGGACCGATCATGGGTGGCGCGCGTCGCCCGGATCCTGGACATTCCGTTCTGCGTGGCGGGCGGCATATGCAGCGTCGAGGACGCCGAGCAGGTGCTGGCCTCGGGCGCCGAAAAAATCTCCGTCAACTCGCCCGCGCTCGCGCAGCCCGATCTCATCAATGCCTTGAGCGAGCGTTTCGGCGCCCAGTGCGTCGTGGTCGGAATCGACAGCCAGACGGTTGCGGACGGGTTTCGCGTGCAGCAATTCACGGGCGACGCCTTGCGCGCGCGTGACGCCGCACGCAATACTCTCGATTGGGTGGCCGAGGCGCAGCGGCGCGGCGCGGGGGAGATCGTGCTCAATTGCATGGCGAGCGACGGCGTGCGGCAAGGCTACGACATCGGGCAGTTGCGCGCCGTGCGCGGCATCTGCCGCGTTCCGCTGGTGGCATCAGGCGGCGCCGGCGCAGCCGATCACTTCACCGAGGTGTTCCGACAGGCAGACGTGGACGCGGCCCTGGCCGCCAGCGTCTTTCACAGCGGAGAGATCAAGATTCCCGAATTGAAACTGCACCTGCGGGCATCCGGCGTCGAGGTACGGCCGTGAACGGCCTGGCCGCGTTGGACTGGGGCAAGGCCGGGGGTCTGCTGCCCGCCGTGGTGCAGGACGCCGATGACGGCGCCGTGCTCATGCTGGGCTACATGAACCGCGAGGCGCTGGCCGCGACCCTCGCGAGCAACCGCGTCACCTTCTGGAGCCGCAGCAAGCAGCGTCTCTGGACCAAGGGCGAAACCTCCGGCAATGTGCTCGAGCTGCGGGCCATCGCGGCGGACTGCGACGGCGACGCCCTGCTCGTCCTGGCGCACCCTCTCGGACCCGCATGCCACCTGGGAACCCGCACGTGCTGGGGGGAGAACGCCCCGCAGCCCGGGGCCCTGCGACTCGCCTTTCTGCGCACCTTGGAGCAGGTGATTGGACGGCGGATCGAGTCGCGCCCGGAGGGCAGCTACACCGCCAAGCTGTTCGCCGAAGGCACCCTGCGGATCGCGCAAAAAGTGGGCGAGGAAGGCCTGGAATTGGCGCTCGCGGCGGTGGCCCAATCGGGCGAGGAAGTCGTCGGCGAGGCCGCCGATCTCATCTACCACATGCTGCTCCTGCTGCAGGTCAAGAATCTGTCGCTGGAACGAGTGATCGCCGAATTGGAATCGCGCCATGCGAGGGAGACATGCGGCACCGCCCCCGAATTACCGTCATAAAGAGCGAACGCCGCCTGATCCTATCGCTCGCCCACGGCGCCGACCGGGCCTATCCGGTGGCTCTCGGCAAGAATTGCGCGGCGGACAAAGCCGTCGAAGGCGATCACGCGACTCCTGTCGGCGAGTTTTACGTTTGCGCCAAGAATCCGCGCAGCAGATTTTTCCTGTCGCTGTGCATCAGCTACCCGAACGCCGAAGCTGCCGAGCGCGGCCTGGCGGCGGGCTTGATCGGCGCTGCGGAACATGCGCAAATCATCGGCGCGCTGCGGCTCCGGAAAATCCCGCCGCAGCACACCCGGCTCGGCGGCGAGATTTGCATTCATGGCCGGGCGGCGGATCATCCTGCCGGCGCCCCGAAGGACTGGACCCGCGGCTGCATTGCCCTCGACAATCACGCCATGCGGGAGATCTACCGGGCGGCGGCCCTCGGGACGCCGGTGTTCATCGTGGAATGACCAGGGCGCCCGCGGCGCGGCCGCGCTATCCGCCGACCGCGCGCGCCCGCAATCGAATGCGAAACTGCCGGCGCACCAGGAAGAAACTGACCAGCGCCTGCAAGCTCATGCTGGCCACGGACACGTACCACAATTGCGGCAGCTGAAAGTCCGGCTGTGCCGCCAGCCAGAAAGCGGGAATCATGAAACTCACGATGCGGGTGGCGGAACTCAGCAACGCGGGAATGGTATTGCCCAAACCTTGGAACAGCGACGAGCAGGTGAATACGAAACCGGAGGCGACGAAATTCCAGGAGACGACTTGAAGAAACCGCGTGCCCACCGCCAGCGCCGTCGCCTCGCTCGTGAACGCGTGCAACGCCCAGCCGGCGCGCCACTGGCACAGCAGCGTGAGCATGGCCATGATCCCGGCGCCGAAGGCCGCAGCCAGCCAGAACGCTTCGCGCACGCGCGCGAAGCGGCCCGCCGCAAAATTCTGCCCCACGATGGGGGCGGTGGCGAACGCCACGGCCATGGCCGGCAAGAACATGCTCTGCATGACGCGCATGCCGACGCCGAATCCCGCCTGAGCGTCGTGGCCGAAACGCCGCGTGAGGCTGTAAATGACGGCCATGTACAGGAACATCAGGGCGAACTCACCGCCCGCGGGCAACCCGATGCGCAGCACGCGTCCCCAGGTCGCGAACCGCGGGCGCCAGGCCGCCGGGTCGAAGGCCACGTATTTCTCCAACCGGTGAAAATACATGCCGAGGAGAATGACGCCAACCGCAACGGCCAGCGAACTCGCCAAGCCGGCGCCGGCGACGCCGAGCGGGTGCCCGGTGCCCCAGCCCGCGATGAGCACCGGGGCGAGAACCGCGTTCAATGCGACGGAGAGCAGCTGAACGATCATGGTCGGCTGGACGATGCCGGTGCCGCGCAGTGCCGAGCCCATCGCCACGAGCGCGAATTGCAACGCCAGGCTCGGCAGGTACCAGTGCAAATACTGCACGCCGGCGTCCGCGGTCGGCGCGCCGGCGCCCAGCGCACGCATGTACGGCGACGCCAGGGAGTAGCCCAGGATCAGCGTGACCAGGGCAGAGGTCGCCGACAGAACCAGGCTTTGATTGAACACCAGACCGGCGTCGGCGCGGTCCTTGCGGCCGGCGGCATGCGAAATCAGCGCGACGGTGCCGACGCCGAGCACCTGGGTGAGGGCGAGCACCAGATAGGTCACGTTGCCCGCCGCGCCGACGCCGGCCAACGCGGCATCGCCCAGGTGCGCGACAAAATACAGGTCGATCAGAAGATACAGCGTCTGAAAGAACATGCCCACGGCGATGGGGGCCGCCATCTGCAGGATATGGCCGGCGATCGCCTTGTCGGTCAGATCCTTCATGGCGGCATCCTCCGGGCGGCCCGGTTCAAGCGCGCTTCAGCGCGGCCGCGTCCCGCGCCAGCGCCTCGATGCCGGCCCAGTCGCCGGCCGCCAGCAGCGCGCTCGGCGCCACCCACGATCCGCCCACGCAAACCACATTCGGCAATTCCAGATACCCGGGCGCGGAGGCGCGCGTGATCCCGCCGGTCGGACAGAACAAGACATCCGGAAATGGCGCGCCCAGCGCGCGCAGCATGGCGACGCCGCCCGCCTGTTCGGCGGGAAAGAGCTTCAGCACGTTGAAGCCGGCGCTGCGCGCGGCGATCAATTCGGTGGGCGTCATCACGCCCGGCAGCAGGGGAAAGCGCGCGCCGCGCGATGCGGCCGCAAGCTCGGGCGTCAGTCCCGGAGTCACTCCGAATTGCGCCCCCACCCGATCGGCCGCCGCGAAATCGACCGCCCGCGTCAGGGTGCCCACGCCGATCACGGCGTCGGGCAGCGCCTTGCGCATGGCGTCGATGGCCGCGAGCGCCACGGGTGTCCGCAGGGTGATTTCGAGGACCCTGAGGCCCCCGGCCGACAAGGCCCGCGCGAGCGGCACCGCATGCTCGATCTCGGTGATCGTGAGCACCGGGATGACGGGCGCGAGCCCGACGATTTCACGGATGTTCATGAGTATCCTTGGACAGCGAATCTTTACGTCAGGGAGATGGCGCCCGCCTCGGCATCGCCGACCGCGCGCCGCATACCCGCGAATAATTCACGGCCGCAGCCGAAGTCGTTTTTGGCATGAGGCAGCGTCGGCGTCTCGCGCCGCTGCCAGACGGCGTCGGGAACCTTGGCCTCGAGCACGCCGGCGTGGCAATCCAAGCGGATGATGTCGCCGGTGCGCACACGCCCCAACGGCCCGCCGCTCGTGACCTCCGGAGTGACGTGAATCGCCGCCGGCACGCTGCCCGAGGCGCCCGACATGCGTCCGTCGGTGACGAGGGCCACGTGAAACCCCTCGCTCTGCAACGAGGCCAATGACGGTGTGAGCTGATGCAGCTCGGGCATGCCGTTGGCGCGAGGCCCTTGGAACCGCACCACCGCCACGCAATCGCGCGACAGCTGACCCGCCTTGAACGCCGCGATCACGTCCGCTTGGTCGTCGAATACCACCGCCGGCCCTTCCACCACATGATGCTCCGGCTTCACGGCGGAGGTTTTGATCACCGCCCGGCCGAGATTGCCGGTCAACAAGCGCAGGCCGCCGTGGTGGCTGAACGGATTGTCCGCGGGGCGCAACACGTCGAGATCGCCGCTCGAAGCGGGCGCAGCGCGCCACGACAGGCGGCCGCCCTCGAGCCACGGCTCGAGCGCATGCGCGTACAGGCCATTGCCCATCACCGTCACGGCATCGCCGTGCAACAGGCCTGCCCCCAACAGCTCGCGGATCAAAAATGCCGTTCCCCCGGAAATCTGAAACCGATTCACGTCGGCGCTGCCGTTGGGATAAATGCGCGCCAGCAACGGCACCACGGCGGACAGGTCGCTGAAATCGTCCCACGTGATGGTGATGCCCGCACACCGCGCCACGGCCACCAGGTGCAAGGTGTGGTTGGTCGATCCGCCGGTGCCCAGCAGGCCGACGATGGCGTTCACGATGGAACGCTCGTCGACCACGCGAGCGAGCGGCAGATAGTCGGCGCCCAGCGCCGTGATGCGCGCGGCACGCTGCGCGGCCGCGGCCGTCAGGGCCTCCCGCAACGGTGTGTTCGGCGGCACGAATGCGGCGCCGGGCATGTGCAGACCCATCACCTCCATCAGCATCTGATTGCTGTTGGCGGTGCCGTAGAAGGTGCACGTGCCCGCGGCGTGATAACTCGCCGCCTCGGACTCGAGCAGCGCATCGCGGCCGACTTTGCCTTCCGCGTACAGCTGCCGGATGCGCGCCTTCTCCTTGTTCGGAACTCCGGACGGCATCGGCCCCCCGGGCACGAAAATCACGGGCAGATGTCCGAATGCCAGGGCGCCCATCAGCAAGCCCGGGACGATCTTGTCGCACACGCCCAAGCACAGTGCGGCATCGAACATGTTGTGCGCCAGCGCAATGCCCGTCGCCATCGCGATCACGTCGCGGCTGAACAGGGACAGCTCCATGCCGGGCTGTCCCTGCGTCACGCCGTCGCACATCGCGGGCACGCCGCCGGCGAACTGCGCCACCGCGCCCGCTTCGCGCACCGCACGCTTGATGACGGCCGGGTAGTGCTCGAGCGGCTGATGCGCCGACAGCATGTCGTTGTACGCCGATACGATGGCCACATTCGGCCAGCGCGTGAGTTTCAATGCTTCCTTGTCCGTGACATTCGACGCCGCGAACCCGTGCGCGAGATTGGTGCAGGACAAGCCGGCCCGCGCCGAGCCGCGGGACCGCGCGGCCTCCATGCGCTCGAGATAGGCGGCGCGCCCCGCTGCGCTGCGTTCCCGGATTCGCTCGGTGACGGCGCGAATCTGCGGATGAACGATGTGCGGCTGTGTCGCCATGTCTCATTGTGCCATATCGGCAGGACTTACTAGAAAGCGCGCGCAAGTGCTACGCTCTGCTCAAGGCAAACGAGGAATTCCCGGCGGTGGCGGTATTACCGACTTTTGATATGTTGCTTTTCGGAGGCACCGGGGACCTCGTCACGCGCAAACTGCTGCCCGCGTTGTACCGCCGTTTTGCCGCCGGGCAGGTCTCCGCCGAATCGCGCATCTACGGCATCGCGCGCACGGGGCTGACGCGCGGCGAATATTTGACCCAGGCGGAGGCCGCTTGTAGGGGATTCCTCGGCAATGAATTCGACTCCCCGCGTTGGGCCGCGTTCAGCGAACTCATCGAGTACCTGAAGATCGACGCCATCTCCCTGGGGGATTACGCACAGCTCGCCGCCCCGCTCGAGGGACGCGAGCGGTTCGTGCGGGTGTTCTTCTTCTCGACCGCCTCGAATTTATTCGCCACCATCTGCCAAAACATCGCGAAGGCCGGAGTGGTCACGCCATTGTCGCGCGTGGTGCTGGAGAAGCCTCTGGGCCACGACACCGTGTCCGCCGATCTCATCAACCGGGAGGTCGGCGCGGTGTTCACCGAACAGCAGATTTACCGCATCGACCATTACCTCGGCAAAGAGGCGGTGCAGAACCTCATGGCGCTGCGTTTCGGGAACGCATTGTTCGAGCCGCTATGGCGCCGCGGACTCATCAAACACGTGCAGATCACGGTTGCCGAGGAATTGGGGGTGGAGCGGCGCGGCCAGTTCTACGACAAGACGGGGGCGCTGCGCGACATGGTGCAAAACCACCTGCTGCAGTTGTTGTGCATCATGGCGATGGAGCCGCCGGCGAGCAGCGATCCGGATGCGGTTCGCGACGAGAAGCTGAAAGTGCTGCGGGCGCTGCGTCCGTTGCGCGAGCGCGACGTGCTCGCGAAGACGGTGCGCGGCCAGTACAAGGCGGGCGCGGTGCGCGGCGTCCCCGTGCCCGGGTATCTGGAGGAATCCGACATCGCGCCCGACAGCACGACCGAAACTTTCGCCGCCCTCAAGGTCGAAATCGACACGTGGCGCTGGGCTGGCGTGCCGTTCTATTTGCGCACGGGCAAGCGCTTGCAGGACCGGCTCACCGAACTCGTGGTGACCTTCGACGAAGTGCCTCACCCGATCTTCGAAAGGGCGGCCACGTCCAACACCGCGAACGAACTGGTGATTCGCCTGCAGCCGGACGAAAGCATCACCATGACCATTCTCGCCAAGAACCCCGGAGAGGGCATGCGGCTGAAGCCCGTGAGCCTTGCGCTCGACCTGGGCGAGACGTTCAAGACCCGGAGCCTGGACGCCTACGAGCGTTTGCTCATGGACACGGTCAAGGGCAACCTCACGCTGTTCATGCGCAGAGACGAACTCGACGCCGCTTGGCGGTGGATCGACCCGATACTCGCCGGCTGGGAACAATACGATGACCGGCCCAAGACCTACATCGCAGGCAGTTGGGGGCCAGCCGCTTCCAGCGCCCTCATAGGTCGCGACGGATTTTCCTGGCACGACGAACTGTAGCCCGATGAACGCCGAACCGCCCGCGATTCGCTATCCGGACCTTGACGCCCTGTCGCGCGAACTCGCGCATCGAATCGCCGCCGATCTGAAGGCCGCGATCGACGATCGCGGCACGGCCAGCCTCGTGGTCTCGGGAGGCCGCTCCCCGGTCCAATTGTTCGAACGGCTGCGGACGCAGGCGCTCGATTGGAGCCGCGTGTCGGTGACGCTGGCGGACGAGCGCTGGGTGGACGCGGCGGATCCGGCCAGCAATGAGCGATTGGTCCGCGACGTGCTGCTCAAGGACGCCGCCGCCGCCGCCCGCTTCACCGGCCTGAAGAACGCCGCGGCCACGCCCGACCTCGGCGCGGACGCGGCATGGCAGTCGCTGGCCGGCATACCCCGGCCGTTCGACATCGTCGTGCTCGGCATGGGCGACGACGGCCATACCGCCTCCTTGTTTCCCGCTTCGGCGAATCTCGCCCGTGCGCTCGACGAGAGCGCCGCGCCGGGCTTCATCGGCATGCAGTCGCCCACGGCGCCCGAGGCCCGCTTGAGCCTGAACCTCGCCGCCCTGCTCGATTCTCGCCACATCGTGATCCTCATCACCGGCGAAGCGAAATGGCTGACCTATAGTGCCGCGTGCCGGTCCGGCGCCGTGGAGCGCATGCCGGTGCGCGCGGTGCTGCGGCAGCGGCGCACACCCGTCGATGTGATCTGGTCCCCGTAGCTTGAGGCCGAAAGGCCCGTAAAAAGGAACCTGCAGTGAGCAGTAGTTTGAAACCCGTGCAACCCGATCGGCGGCTGGTCGATGACCGGACGGCACTCAGTAAGGAAGCCATCAAGAACGCTTTCCTCGACGATTTGTTCTACATGCAGGGCAAGTTCCCGGCGCTTGCCACCAACAACGACTACTACATGGCGCTCGCCTACGCGGTTCGCGATCGCATGTTGCAGCGCTGGATCAGCACGGCGGCCGCGTACACGAAGAAAGGCTCGAGAACCGTCGCTTATCTGTCGGCCGAGTTCCTCATGGGTCCGCACCTCGGGAATAACCTCATCAATTTGGGGATTTTCGACACCGTGAAGGAATGCGTGACGGAACTCGGCATGAATTTCGACCAACTGCTCGCCCAGGAGGAGGAACCCGGGCTGGGAAACGGCGGCCTCGGCCGGCTGGCGGCCTGCTTCATCGACTCTCTCGCCACGCTCGAGGTGCCCGCGCTCGGCTACGGCATCCGCTATGAATTCGGCATTTTTCACCAGGATATCGTCGACGGCTGGCAAATCGAGAGGACCGACAAATGGCTGCGGTTCGGCAACCCCTGGGAACTGGTCCGGCCCGAATGGGCGGTCGAGGTCAAATTCGGCGGATCGACCGAGCAATACATCGACGAACACAATCGCTTGCGGGTGCGCTGGGTGCCGCACAAGATCGTCAATGGCGTGCCGTACGACACGCTGATCCTCGGCTACCACACCAATACGGCCAACACGCTGCGCCTGTGGCGATCCGAAGCGCCCGAGTCCTTCGACTTCGCCATTTTCAACAGCGGCGACTACTACGGCGCGGTGAATCAGAAGGTGGCGTCCGAGAACTTGAGCAAAGTGCTGTATCCGAACGACCAGGAACTGCGCGGCAAGGAATTGCGGCTCGAACAGCAGTACTTCTTCGTCTCATGTTCGTTGCAGGACATGTTCCGCATCCTGGACCGGCAGAGCCTGCCGGTGGAGCGCTTTCATGAAAAGTTCGCGGTGCAGCTGAACGACACCCACCCGGCCATCGCCATCGCCGAACTCATGCGCCTGCTGGTCGACGAGCACCTATTGCCGTGGGCCGATGCCTGGAGCGTGACGTGCAAGACGTTCGCCTATACCAACCACACGTTGTTGCCGGAGGCCCTCGAGCGCTGGTCGCTGGCGGTGTTCGGCAGGGTCCTGCCGCGCCACCTGCAGATCATCTACGAAATCAACGCACAATTCCTCGAAGAGGTCCGGATCCGCTTCCTGGGCGACGAAGCGCGCATCTCCCGGCTGTCGCTGATCGACGAGACCGGCGAGCGCTACGTGCGCATGGCGCATCTCGCGTGCATCGGCAGCCACGCGATCAACGGCGTCGCCGAACTGCATTCGGAGCTGCTCAAGCGGGACGTTTTGAAGGACTTCTACGAGATGTGGCCGCAGAAATTCAGCAACAAGACCAACGGCGTGACGCCGCGGCGCTGGATGGGGCTGTGCAATCCCAAGCTTTCGGAGCTCATCAGCGAACATATCGGCGACGGGTGGATCAAGGATTTGGCGCAATTGCGGCGGCTCGAACCACTGGCCGACGACGCCGAATTCCGCAGCCGCTGGCGCGCGATCAAGCAGCACAACAAGCGCGCCTTTGCTGCTCTCGCCCTCGAGCGCACGGGCATCGTCGCGGACCCGGACTCGATCTTCGATGTGCTGGTCAAGCGCATTCACGAATACAAACGGCAGCATCTGAAAGTGCTGCACATCGTGTCGCTGTATCACGCCATCAAATCGAACCCGTTGCTGGACGTACAGCCGCGGACGTTCATCTTTGGGGGGAAGGCGGCGCCCGGATATCATCTCGCCAAACTGATGATCAAACTGATTACCGCGGTCGGCGAGGTGGTCAACCGCGACCCGGACGTGCGCGATCGCCTGAAAGTCGTGTTCCTGCCGAATTTCAACGTCACCAACGGCCAGCGCGTCTATCCGGCGGCCGATCTGTCGGAACAGATCTCGACCGCCGGGAAGGAAGCCTCCGGCACGGGCAACATGAAATTCTGCATGAACGGCGCCCTGACCATCGGCACGATGGACGGCGCCAACATCGAGATCCGCGAGGAGGTCGGCGTGGAGAATTTCTTCCTGTTCGGCTTGAGCGCGCAGGAGGTGTACGACCTCAAGGCCCGCGGCTACCGCCCCATGGACTATTATAACGGCAGCCAGAGCCTGCGCGACGTCATCGACCTCATCCGCAGCGGCTTCTTCTCGCGCGGCGACACGGAACTGTTCCGGCCCCTCATCGACGGACTGCTGTACCAGGACCCCTATCTGCTGCTGGCGGATTTTCAATCCTACGTCGAATGCCAGGAGAAGGTTGCCGCGGCCTACCGCGATACGGAACGATGGACGCGGATGTCGATTCTGAACAGCGCACGCAGCGGCAAATTCTCATCCGACCGCACGATCCGCGAATATTGCACGGACATCTGGCGCGTCAAACCCGTGCCCATCAGCCTGCTCACACATGCGGAAGCAGGAACCGCATAGCGCGGCGCAGCGGTTCGGCGGCGCCCCACAGGAGCTGGTCGCCGACCGTGAACGCCGACAGGTACTCGCCGCCCATCGCAAGTTTGCGCAGCCGGCCGATGGGCACCGTCAATTGACCGCTGACCGCCGCGGGCGCAAGTTCCCTGATCGACGTGTCGCGGTCGTTGCGCACCACGCGGACCCATGAATTGCCGCCCGCGATCAAGGATTCGATCTCGGGCAGCGGGATATCGCGGGTCAATTTGAGGGTCAGCGCCTGCGAGTGGCAACGCATCGCGCCGACGCGCACGCAAATGCCCTCGACCGGGACGGGCTTCGACTCGGTGCCCATGATCTTGTTCGATTCGGCGCCGGCCTTCCATTCCTCGCGGCTTTGGCCGTTGCCAAGATCCTTGTCGATCCAAGGAATGAGGCTGGCCGCGAGCGGGACGCCAAATTGCGCCTTCGGAAACTTGAGGTCGGCCAACCCGCGGCTTACGGCGCGATCCACATCGAGAATGGTGGCCGCCGGATCTGCCAGCGCCTGTGCGGCGGCTGCGTGCAGGAATCCCATCTGTTCGAGAAGCTCCCGCATGTTTTGCGCGCCGGCGCCCGAGGCCGATTGATACGTCATGGCCGAGATCCATTCCACCAACCCCGCGCGCAACAATCCGCCCACCGCCATCAGCATGAGCGAAACCGTGCAGTTGCCGCCGATGAAGTCCCTGACGCCGCGTTCGCGCGCCGCCCGCATCACGGCCATGTTCACCGGATCGAGGACGATGACCGCGTTCTCGTTCATCCGCAGCGTCGACGCCGCATCGATCCAATAGCCACGCCACCCGGCCGCGCGCAGCCGCGAGTGCACGGCCGTCGTATAGTCCCCGCCCTGCGCGCTCATCAGGATGGGCAGCCGGGCGAGCGCCTCGATGTCGCCGGCATCCTGCAGCGGTCCCACGGGCCGGCCGATGTCGGGTGCCGCGGCGCCGGCCTGCGAGGTGCTGAAGAACGCCGGTTCGACCAGATCGAAATCCTTCTCCGCCCGCATGCGCTCGAGCAGCACCGATCCGACCATGCCCCGCCAACCGATGATGCCGATGTGCTTCATGGCTAGATGATAATCTCAACGGCGGGCGCCCGCAGGTTATAGTGCGACGCCATCGCGTAGCCGTACGCGCCGCAGGTCGCGATCAGCAGGACATCGCCCTCGACGGTGGGGGGCAGCCAGCGATCGGCGCCGAATTGGTCCGCGCTCTCGCAGATCGGCCCGACGACATTCACGCGGCAGGCCAACGGCTGCTCGAGCCGCGTGAGATTGCGGATGTCGTGATGGGCCCCATACAGCGCCGGCCGGATGAGCGAATTCATGCCGGTGGCGACGCCGACGTACTGCACGTCCCCCTTGCCTTTGAGCTGCGTCACCACCGCGACCAATACCCCCGCCTTGGCCACGAGGAAACGGCCGGGCTCCATCCAAAACTGCAGCGAGGGAAATTGCAGCTTCAGCGCCGCCACGCCCGCACCGAGCGCCGCAAGATCCATCTCAGCCTGGCCGAGCTGTTCCGGAACGCCGATTCCGCCGCCGAGATCGACGACCCTGACCTCGGGAAAGCGCTGCGACAGGTCGGCGAGCAGCCGTCCGGTGTCCGTCCAATTGGCCACGTCGAAAATGCCGCTGCCGGTGTGCGCGTGCAACCCGACCACCCGCGCGCCGCAGCGGCGCACGAGAGCCTCCAGCTCGTCCGCCTCCGCGATCGGCACGCCGAATTTCGAATGCATGCCGGCGGTACGCACATGATGGTGATGGCCGCGGCCAAATCCCGGATCGATGCGCAGGAACACCTCGCGGTCGCGAAACAACTGCGGCCACATCTTCAGCGGATACAGGTTGTCCAAGGTCACGTGGACGCCGAGTTCCAGCCCGTACTCGTACTCGCCCCGCGGCGCGAAGTTGGGCGTGAACAAGACGCGCTGCGGCGACAATCCGGGCACCGCCTTGAAGGCATGCTCGAGCTCGCCTTGCGACACGCATTCGATCAGCAGCCCCGCGGCATGCACCCGCCGCAGGATCTCGGGATGCCAATTGGCCTTCATCGCATAGGCCCACCGGTCCACCGACTGCACGCGTTTGACCGCGGCGATCGACCGGTCGAGCGAATCCCCGTCATACACGAACGCGGCGCTTTCACGCGCGGCGATTTCGCACAGCCGGCGGCGCTTGTCCGGTTCTTCCCACCAATGGGTCGCAGGGGCCGCGCTATCGTTGGCGGCGAACAACTGCTGCCAGGTAGGTCCCAGCACCTTGTCGGAGCCGATGCTTTGGATCAACCGCTCGTGCAGCTGATGCACCAGCCGGTCCCCTTGGGCTTCGTCGATGACGAAGGTGAAATTCAAATCGTTCGCCGCCTGGGTCACGAGATAGATCTTGTGGTCCTGGAACAACTCGAACGCCGTTCCGAGCTCGTGGAGAATGCCGCGAATGTTGTGCCCCAACAGGCTCACGGATGCACAGGGCCCCAGAATCTCCACGCGGCACAACTCGCCGAGCGCATCGCTCAGGCGGGCGAGCGCCGCCGGATCCAAGGTATTGGCGGCCGGATCCAGCGATACCGTGACGTTGGTTTCCGATGTCGATACCAGGTCGACGGACAGGCCCTGCTGCTTGAACACCTGGAAGGCGTCCGCCAGGAACCCCACCTGATGCCACATTCCAGGGCTTTCCATGGAAATCAGGGTAATGCCCTTCTTGATGGCGATGGCCTTGACCTGCGCCGCGCTGTCCGCGACGTTCGCTGAAATGATGGTCCCCTCGAGGCCGGGCGCCTGGGTCGCGGACACATGCAGCGGAATCTTGTATTGGCGCACCGGCATGACGCAGCGCGGGTGCAAAATCTTCGCTCCATTGCTCGCGATTTCCTGCGCCTCGTCGTAGTGCAGGGCGCGCAACAGCCGCGCGGTGGGCACCAGCCGCGGATTGGCGCTGAACAGACCGGGAACATCGGTCCATATTTCCAGCCGCACCGCCGCGAGTTTGGCGGCGAAGTAGGCCGCGGATGTGTCGGAACCGCCGCGCCCCAACAGCACCGTGTCGCCGTCGTCGTTGGCGGCGATGAAGCCCTGAGTAATCACCACCCGGTCGAGGCTGCGCCAGTGCGCCTGCATGCGCTCATCCGGAGCGTAATCGCAGGTAGCGGACAAGAGCTCCGCCTTGTCGTTCATGCCGTGGCGCGGTTCCGCGCGCAGGCACTGGCGCGCATCCACCCAGGCCGTGGCGATCCCCTGGGCGTTCAGGAAACTCGCGCCCAATGATGTGGCCAATAGTTCGCCCATGGCCATGACCCGGGCGCGAACCCGATCGCTCACCTCGCGGGTCTCGGCAACGGCATCGGCCATTCGCCGCAGCTCGCCGATGAACCCATCGAATTGTTCGCCGAGCACGACGCCCAACTGGTCCGCGAGGTCCCGATGGCCGCGTTCGATCCGGTCCACCACGGCGCCATGGCCGCCGTCAACGGCCGCCGACAGCAATGACTCGAGGCGGTCGGTTACGCCGGACATGGCGGAGTGCACCACGGCCGGACGCAGCTTGGCGGCCATGCGCGCGCGCACCACGCCGGCGATGTTGTGCCAGTTGGCGGCGGACGAGACGCTGGTGCCGCCGAACTTCAGCACAACCCAGTCTTCGCTGCTGTCAAACACGGATGTGAGCGTGCATGTGGGATGGCGGCCGGCGCCGCGGCGACCTTGGAACCGTTGTCAATCGTCTTCGAAGATGTCGCGCAGCTCTTTTTCCAATTGCCGTTCGGCGAGAACGTCCTCGACCCGGCTCCACGCCGCCTTGCCGCGCTTTCCGGCGGCAGTGGCCTTGGGCCGGCGCTCGGCGCGTTCTATGAGAGGATCGAAGTCATGCGATTCTTCGGCTTCGCCAAGAAACTCATCGTCGATATCGAAGTGTTCGTCGTCGCGTTCGCTCATTGTTCGAGAAAAGCCCTTGAAATCAATAGGATCGATCAGCCCGATGCGTGAAGTTGCGCACTATATCGGATTCTGCCCGGCATTCAACTAGCACAACTTCCGTCAACCGTTGCGCTTATACAGCATTGGGGCCACGAAGCGATGACTTCAAGATTACGATTTATTTACTTAATACAATCATATAGATACGCGAATTATATCCAGTAACTTCGCATTGAACACCTGCTCCGTCTAGGTTCCGGTGAGCGCCGAATCGGTGCGGGCGGGCAGTGCGCCCGTGGCCACGGCGCGATTCACAGCGGACAAAATGGCGAGCAGCGAGGCGGTAATGATGTTGCTGTGCATGCCGGCGCCGAACAAAGTCCGGCGGGTGCGCGTCGTGATCTCGATGTATGAGACGGCCTTGGCGCCGCTGCCCTCACCGCGTGAGTGCTCCTCGTAGGACAGCACGTCGAACGGCAGACCGATGGCTTTGACCATCGCGTCGATCGGACCTGAACCTTGTCCATGCCAGGTCTCCGCCCGCCCCTCGCACTCGACCTGCAGCGCGAGACGCTCCGAGTCGGCGCCGTCGGTGGAAGCCGCCAACTGGTGGGAGCGATACACGAAGGGCTGGCGGGGCGCCAAGTACTCCTTGGAAAACAAATCCCATAATTCCTGCGAAGTGAGTTCTTTACCGGTGATGTCCGCAGCGGCTTGAACGACCTGGCTGAATTCGATCTGCAGGCGCCGCGGCATCACCAGTTGGTAGTCGCGTTCCAGGAGATAGGCCACCCCGCCCTTGCCGGACTGGCTGTTGACCCGGATGATCGAGTCATAGGAGCGCCCGAGGTCGGAGGGATCCACGGGCAAATAGGGGACATCCCAAATATCCGCAGGAGCGCGGGCCGCGAGGCCTTTCTTGATGGCATCTTGGTGGGAGCCGGAGAATGCCGTGAAAACCAGATCGCCCACGTAGGGATGCCGCGGATGAATGGGAAGCTGATTGCAAGCCTCGGCACACCGCGCCGCCTCATTGATGTTGGAAAAATCAAGAGCCGGATCAATGCCTTGCGTATACAAATTGAGAGCTAACGTCACTATATCGACGTTGCCGGTACGCTCGCCATTGCCGAACAAGGTGCCCTCGATGCGTTCGGCCCCCGCCATGACCGCGAGTTCCGCCGCCGCCACACCCGTGCCGCGGTCGTTATGGGGATGTACGCTCAAGATGAGCGATTCCCGCTTACCCACGTGCCGTGAGAACCACTCGATCTGGTCCGCGTAGATGTTCGGCGTGGCCATCTCGACCGTCGCCGGTAGGTTCAGGATGGATTTTCGATCGGGCGTCGGCTCCCACACGGCATTCACCGCGTCGCAAATCTCGACCGCGAAATCGAGCTCGGTGCCGGTGAAGCTTTCCGGGCTGTACTGGAACACCCACTCGGTGCCGCGCTCGAGTTCCGCGTAGTGCCGAACCGCGGTCGCACCGCGCAACGCGATGTCGATGATGCCCGCACGGTCGGTTCGGAACACGACCCGGCGCTGCGCGGTGGACGTGGAGTTGTACACGTGAACGATCGCGCGGCGGGCGCCCTTCAGCGACTCGTAGGTGCGCGCGATCAATTCGGGGCGCGCCTGGGTCAACACTTGAATGGTCACATCGTCGGGAATCAGCCGCTGGTCGATGATTTCGCGCACGAAATCGAAGTCGGTCTGCGAGGCCGCCGGGAATCCTACCTCGATTTCCTTGAAGCCGATCTTCAGCAGCATGTCGAACATGCGCCGCTTGCGCGCGGCGTCCATGGGTTCGATCAGGGCTTGATTGCCATCCCGGAGATCGACGCTGCACCAGATGGGAGGGGCCGCAATCACCTGATTCGGCCAGCCGCGATCGGCAAGCTCGATGGGTTTGAAGGACGCGTACTTGGTCGACGGATCACGCAACATGATGTTCTCTCGCTCGGGTTCGGTGCGCCATGAAGTCCAACCTTCGTTCAGCAAAGGCGATTTGATGGGTTTTTTCCGGTCTTGTAAGCGCCGACCGATAGCGCGAGTATGGTGCGCCTAGCGGCGCAGCAGCAGCAATGCGAAAAACCCCGAGCGCGGTGCGCGGCCAAGGGCGGCTGAACGGGTGGTCTGCCGAACGTGCATAGCCTCGGAATTTAGCATTGGTGCCGAGTGGAACGCAAGACGTGCCAACCGTGCCGCCCCCCGCGGAAACGGGCCATACCACGCACGCGGTGGACGATCAAACCCCGGCCCAGACCGGCTACGGCCCAGACCGGCTACGGCCCTCGACTGGGCGTGGCCCCGCTAACCCGGTGCTCCGTAGTCGCGGTTCTTCCAGCGCGCACCGGTCCCGCGCCAGAATTGCACGGCCGAACACACGGTTGCCGCCATATAGAAGAGCGCGATCAGCGGCAGGACCAACGCCCAGACGGCGCTGCGCTTGTAGCGCGCCAGGGTGGGCAGATAACTCGCGCACCCGAGGGCGAAGGCGGCCAGCCCGCACAGCCGCCGCCATCCGTGATCCAACAGCGCCTCGCCGATCGGCACCCACCACACCAGCGTCAGGCCCATCAACGTGAGAGCCAGCCATAGCGCCGAATAATGCAATTGGGTGAAAGCCGTGCGCGTGATCATGCTCCAGATATCGGCGGTATTCGGATAACGGCGAATCGAGGCCGCCAGGCCCGAATGACCCAGGAAAATGGCGCCACCCCGCTTCACCGCCTGTGCGAGCGCCACGTCGTCGATGAGCGCCCCCTTGATCGATGCAATGCCGCCGATGCGCTCCAAAGCTTCGCGGCGAATCAGCACCGTGCCGCCGGCCGCGGCGGCGGTGCGCGCCTCAGGATCGTTGACCCGCGCGAACGGGTACAGCATTTGGAAGAAATACACGAACGCCGGCACCAGCCCCCGCTCCGCGCCGCTCGAACAATTGAGCCGCACCATCTCGCTCACCATGTCGACGCGCGGCGCGTTGAGGCGCGCGACGAGCGTTGCCAGATGGCGTGGATCGTGCACTATGTCGGCATCGGTCAACCACAAGACGGGTGCGCGGGCGAGCGCCACGCCTTGGCTCAAGGCCCATAACTTGCCGGACCATCCCGGCGGCTTTGGCTGCGCGGACACTACCTGCAGCGGCGCTGCCGTGTTCGGCGCAAGCGCGGCGGCGGCGAGATTCGCGGTGCCGTCGCTCGAGCCGTCATCGACCAGCAAGATGCAAAACCTGCCCCGGTAATCCTGGGCCGCCAGCGAAGCGATGACGCGGCCGATGGTTTCCGCCTCGTCACGCGCGGGAACGATGATGTCGACATCCGGAGTCTGCGTCGGCAGCGCCGGCGACAACTCCGGACGCGACAGCCAAAATCTGCCGTGCGCAAAAAACAAATACAGCCAGATGCACAAAGATGACAGAGCGAGCAACGCGACTTCCTTTTGCGACTGCGGGAGGCTAGTCGAAATCGCTCATTTCACGGCTGGAAGATTCAAGCATCACGCCGGGCGTATCCAGCCCGCCAACCGGGTCAGCGCGATGCCGGCCAGCACCTCCGCATGCTGATCGTCGTCGTTCAAGGCCGGAACCAGCGTCAGCTGCTCGCCGCCGAGTTCCAGGAATTTATCGCGATATTCGATCGCACACTCCTCGAGCGTCTCCAGGCAGTCGACCGCGAAGGATGGCGAGACGATGGTCAGCTTGCGCACGCCGCGTGCGGCGAGTTGCCGCAGCGTGTCCTCCGTGTAGGGCTGCAGCCAAACCACCGACCCGAAGCGGGACTGGTAGCAATGCGAATAGTCCGCTTCGGTCAATCCGAGGCGCGACACGACCATGCGCGTGGTTGCCTCGGCCTGCGCCTGATACGGATCACCCTCGCTGACATAGGCCGCCGGTATCCCGTGGTAGGAGCACAATAGGTGCGACCGTCCGCCGGCCTGCTGCCAGTGAGTGCGGATACGGGCGGCCAACGCATCGATGTAACCGGGATCCTCGTGGTAATCGTTGACGAAGCGCGTCTCCGGAAGCCACCGCCAGCGCTGCAATGCCGTGCTGGTTCGATCGAATACCGAACCGGTGGTCGATGAGCAATATTGCGGGTACAAGGGCAGCACCAGGAGCTTTCGCACGTTCTCCCCGGCCAGCGCCTCGATGGCGCTGGCGATGCTCGGATTACCGTAGGTCATGCCGAGCGCAACCCGGATGTCGGCGCCCACACGCCTCTGCAGTACGGCGCCGACTTTGGCGGCGAGGCGCTTCGAATACACCGCCAGCGGCGACCCTTCGGGCATCCAGATCTTGCGGTATTTTCGCACGGTTCGTACCGGACGAAACGGCAGCACGACGCCATAGAGCAGCGGCAGCCAGAGGAGTCGTGACGTGTTGATGACGCGCCGATCGCCCAGGAATTCGCGCAGGTAGCGCTGGACGGCGAAATACGAGGGCGAATCCGGCGTGCCGAGATTGACGAGCAACACGCCGATGCGCGGCGCGGCCGACGCCGCCGATTGCGCCACCGCGCGATAATGGGTCATTACCAATCCTTTGAGAATCCGCGCGCACAGTATACTGCCAAGCGCATGAATCCCCCCACCCTCCCATGATGTGGCTCGCCCCGAACGAATCCGACGCGCTGCGGCTGAGCTTGGACGTGGCCTCGCGCAGCGTCGCCTGCAGCCTGCCGCCGGCCGTCGCCCTCGCTTGGGTGCTCACCCGGCACCGTTTCGTGGGAAGAACCCTGGTGGACGCGCTGGTGCACCTGCCTCTGGTTCTCCCGCCGGTGGCCGTGGGCTACCTGTTGCTGGTCCTGTTCGGCACTCGAGGACCCATCGGTTCGTGGCTGCAGCAGGTGTTCGGCATCGAACTCATATTCACCCGCAACGGCGCGGCGCTCGCCACCGCCGTCATGTGTTTCCCGCTGATGGTCAGAGCCATGCGCATTTCGCTGGAAAACGTGGATCGCGGCCTGGAAGAGGCGGCACGCACCCTGGGCGCGCGCGCGCTGGATCGGTTTGCAACCATCACCCTGCCCCTGATGCTGCCGGGCATTCTCGCCGGAACGATCACCGCCTATTCCGCCGCTCTCGGCGAATTCGGTGCCGTCATCACCTTCGTCTCCAACATCCCCGGGGAGACCCGCACGCTGCCTCTGGCGCTGTACACGGTGCTCCAACAACCGGACGGCGAGCACGCCGCCGCGCGGCTCGCCTGTCTCTCGTTGGCGCTCGGCCTGGGCGGTCTGCTGTTGTCCGAGTGGCTGACGCGGCGCTTGCGCCACACGCTGGGTCGATGATGCTGGCCGTCGCCGTTGCAAAACGACGCGGCACATTCGCGCTGAACGTCGGCTTCGATTTGCCGACACCCGGTGTGGTCGCGCTGTTCGGGCGCTCCGGCTGCGGCAAGAGCACGGTGGTCAACATCATCGCCGGCCTGCTTCGGCCGGACTCGGGTCGCGTCCTGCTCGACGACACCGTGCTGCTCGATACGCAGCGGCGAATCGATGTGCCGCCGGAGCGGCGCCGCATCGGCTACGTCTTCCAAGACGCGAGACTGTTTCCGCATCTGTCCGTCGCGGCCAATCTCAAGTATGCAGAGAAGCGCGCCGCCGGGCCGCCGTACGTGGACCTCGCCGCCGTGTTGAACCTGCTCGACCTCAGCGGCCTGATGAACCGGCGCACCCATCAGCTGTCGGGGGGCGAGCGCCAGCGGGTCGCCATCGGCCGCGCCCTGCTGGCGCAACCGCGGCTGTTGCTGCTGGATGAGCCGCTGGCCGCGCTCGACGAAGCGCGGCGCGAGGAAGTGCTGCCCTACCTCGAATCCCTGCGCGACCAGCTCGCGATTCCGATGGTGTACGTCACGCACGATTTCGCCGAAGTGCTGCGGCTCGCGACCCACATCGTCTTGATGGAAGCGGGTTGGGTCACCGCGCAGGGCACGGTGGGCGCGATGAGCCTGAATCCGCGGCTGCGGTCCATCATTGGTCCGGATGAAGTGGGCGCGATCATCGAGGGCGTGGTTCTCGGCTTCGATTCGTCGAGCAACCTGACCAGAGTCCGGGTGGGCCACGGAGAACTCAACGTGCAGGCCAGAGGTCTTGCGGCCGGAACCTCGCTGCGCGTCCAGCTGCTCGCGCGCGACATCATCGTGTCCACCCAACCGCCCCGGCATTTGAGCGTGCGCAACAGCCTCGAGGGAACGGTGACCGGCATTCACGGCGACGATGAGGATTCGGATCTGGTCACCATCGATATCGGCGCCGCGGAAATCCTGGCGCGGGTCACCAAGGCGGCCACCCGCGACCTGTCGCTGCGCACGGGAGCCAGGGCGTGGGCGCTGGTGAAATCGGTGTCGCTGCGCGGGCACGCCTTCGCCGCCCGTCCGGGCGGGACCCGCGCCGCTACTTGAGCCGGGTTCCCAAGTGCATGATGGCGACGATGTGATCATCGGGGGCCAATCCCACGGTCGCCTTGACGGCGGAGTCGTAGGCCGCCGCACCGGTCTTCCACATCACGCCATAGCCCAGATCGTGGGCCGCGAGAAACAGATTCTGCGCCGCGGCCGCGGCCGCGATCACTTGCTCGATTTCCGGGATTTTTGTCTGGTCGCGGCGCACCGAGCAGCCGACGACGACGATGCGGGGCGAGCGAGCGAGCTTGTCCCGCTCGGCGGCGAATTGCTCATCGCTCATGCCCGGGAGCCCCGCCCGTTTGGCGGCGGCCGCGGCGAGCGAGAAGCTCTCTCTCAACTCAGCCTCCAGAACGATGATTCGCCAGGGACGCAGTCGCCCGTGGTCGGGCGCATGCGCGGCGGCATCCAAGATCAGGGCGAGATGTTCGGGAGTCGGGCCAGGGTGACTCAGCCGTCCGGCGGATGTTCGGGTGTCTATCGCAGTCAGTAATTCCATTAAAATGACCTGTATCGGCTATGATTCGGCGGCCAAGCGACCAAGGGCGCCGCTGCAAACGGTGGCCGGGCGGGACCTTAAAATTATAGCTGTTTGTTTCTCAAGGAGACCTCATGAAGCGACTTGTTTTGGCGTCACTCACCGTATTGGCGACCGCGTCCGCATACGCGGCGCCCGTCACCTACGTCCTCGACCCCCGCCACACCTACCCGAGTTTCGAGGCCGATCACATGGGCGGATTGTCCGTTTGGCGCGGAAAATTCACGGGCACCACCGGCAAGGTGGTCTACGACAAGGACGCGAAGTCGGGCTCGATCGACGTCACGGTGAACGTCGCTTCGATCGACTTCGGATTGGCGAAGTTGGACGAACACGCGAAGTCGCCGGAGCTCTTCGACGCGGCCAAATATCCCACCGCCACCTACACCGGCAAGTTCACCCAGTTCAACGGCGCGGGGCCCACCGAGGCGCAGGGCACGTTGACGCTGCACGGCGTTACCAAGCCCGTCACGCTCAAGATCGATTCGTTCATGTGCAAACCGAACCCGATGACGAAGAAGGAAGTCTGCGGCGCCGATGCGTCGGCGTCCATCGACCGCAGCGCGTTCGGCGTCAATTACGGCGACTCGTACGGTTTCAAGATGGGCGTGAAGCTGCTGATCCAGGTCGAAGGCAGCCCCGCCGACTGATCCTCGCGGCGGCGGCGGCGGCAATATTACGTCGCATCGAAAACGCCGCTGCTCAAAACAGTGACGCAAGCCACGCCGCGCGACGATCGACCTGAGAAGTCCGTAGCCGTGCGCGGCCCGTTCGTCTGCGCAAAATACTCCTCACGGCGGGTGCCGCAGGAGTGCTGAAATTGAAAATGTTGGCGATGTGTGCCGGGCTTCTATTGGCGGTGGCCGCGAATGCTGGATCGGCCGGGCGAGCGCCCTTGATCGGACGGCACCTCAACGGCTACTTCCAGGGAAATCCGCTGTTGATCTGTGAATACGCCGGCGCCCGCGCCACATTCGAAATCCTGTCTGAGAACGGCACGTGCGCCCCCTACATCGAGGTCCTATGACCACCATGCAGACGCGCGGAACCATCAACGAATTCGAGCTGGGCAAGACCCGCATCATGGCCGAGGCGCGCGAGGCGCTGCGCCGCATCGGCATCGAATATCACTGCATCATGTTCGACATCCATGCCTCGCAACCGGCCCCGGACGGAGCGACCCTGACCGTGACCGCGGAGGGCAGCTGCGTGAGCGGTTGGTTTCCCGCCGATGAAATCGAGGATTCTCGCGACCACGTCGGCCGCCCCGACGTGCGGCATAAAATCGCGAGCCTGGTTGCGCGCGTGAAGGAATCCGTCGCCAGCTGAGGGCCGGACTCCGCCGCCTCCCCGTGGAGCGCCCCGACGTTCCCGGCAACACCCTGCATTCGCCCCGGCCGCGTCCCAGCCGCTGTCGCAGCCGCGTCCCCGCCACGTCCCCGGCCGCGTCCCAGCCGCGCCTGCGCGAGCGTTTGATCCTTTGCTATACATTACGAATGAGAATCACTATCATTCGTATTATTATATGCATTGGCGTTACCACAAACCTTGAAGCGCGCGAACACACCGTGCCGTGGCTGCGGGACCCTGTTCTTGGCGCTCGCACTGCCGTTCTTGGGCCCGCCAAGCCGCGCGGATGCAGGTTCGGGGGACCCGACGCTGCTGGCGGGGATTCCGAGCCAATCGATGCTGGACACCATCACGGTGCTGGCCGAGCGCGTCGACGGACCGAGCCTGGCCGCCGGCGCCAACATGGAATACACGGCCACCGCGCAGTCGATCGCCGACCTGCCGGCGGGCACGAATACCGCCTTGACCGATGTGCTGGCGCAGATGCCGGGCGTGTCCATCGACCAGAATCAACAGATTCACATCCGTAACACCGAAGGACCCCAATTCCAATACCAGATCAACGGAGTGTTGGTGCCGCTCGACATCAATACCAACCCGCCGTTTCTGTCGATGCTCAATCCGCTGTTCATCAAGCAATTGGATTTGCACGTGGGCGTGCTGCCCGCGCGCTACAGCTATGCGACCGGCGGCGTCGTCGACATTGAGACCAAGGACGGTTGCGAAGCGCAGGGCCGCGATGTCACGTTGTTCGCCGGCCAGCGCGACACGGTCCAGCCGAGCGCCGAGGTGAGCGGCTGCAGCGGCCGGCTCGGCTACTACGCAAGCGCGCTCTACGGTCAATCCAACACCGCCTTCAGCTCCGCGACGCCCGGGCCGACTCCGGTCCACGATTGGATGGAATCGGGGCAGGCCTTCGGGTTTTTCTCGTACGCCCTGGATGCGGCGACCCGCCTCACCCTGCTGGTCTCCGCCGCAAGCAGCAACAATGAATTGCCCGACGTTCCCGGTCTTGCACCTCAATATGCGCTTGCGGGCGCCGGGAACCTGCCGTCGGCCGCGATCGATTCCAGCTTGAACTTCCGCGATGCCCTCGCGATGTTCGCGCTGTCCGGCAGGCCGGCGGAGGCGTGGTCCTACACGCTGGCCTATTCCGCACATACGATTTCCGAGGATTTCAGGCCGGACGATGCCGGAGAACTGATTTACCAGGGAGTTGCGTCGACCGCGTCGCATACCGACGTCGACAATACGCTGCAAGGCGATCTTGCGTTTCTGGACGGCGCCCACCGTCTCGGGACGGGATTTTATGTGGGCCAATACCGGGTGGCGGCCGACGATAGGTCGCTGACGTTTCCGGTCGATCCCGTGACGCAGCTCGTGGGCGACACGCCGGTCAGCATCAGCAATAACGCGCACGCGGACAACGTGGTGAGCGGCCTCTATGTCGATGATCTGTGGACGATCGGCGACCGGCTGCGGGCCAATCTCGGATTGCGCCGCGACGCGTTGACCGGCTTCACGAGCAATCACCAGCTCGATCCGACCATGAACGTCGCCGTCGGCGTCACCGGCGACACCACCGTTCACGCGGGCTTCGCGCGCTACATGCAGGTGCCGAGCTTCCAAGGCATCTCCCCGACGGCTGCCGCGGCATTTGCCGGCACTACGGCCGCCGGCCCGGCCGGCATCGCGACGCCGCTGACCGAAGACGACTATGAATGGGACGTGGGGCTCATCGACCACCTCAGCAAGCGCCTGACCCTGTCCGTTGACAATTACTACGAGCGAACGCGCCACTACCTGGATACCGGGCAATTCGGCGTCGTGCCCATCTTCGCTCCGTTCAACTACGGCCACGGCTACATCTGGGGTAGCGAGATGGCCCTCAACTACAAGGGACCGGCGCTCAGCGCCTACGCCAATCTCACGGTCGGCACGAACCTGCAAAAGGGCGTGACCACGGGCCAGTTCAATTTTCCCGGGAACGAGTTGGCCTACATCGACACGCATTACATCGTGCTAGATCACCAGCCGCATGTCGGCTCCTCCGCGGGCCTCGTTTATGACCGCCGGGCTTACAGTGTCAGCGTCGACGCGACCTACAGCAGCGGCCTGCGCGCCGGGTTTGCCGACGAGGAACGATTGCCGCACGGGCTCCAATTCAACCTGGGCGCGCAGCGCAAATTCAGCATTCCGGGAGTGGGTGAACTCGTCAACCGGGTGACCGTGCTGAACGTTCTCGACCGCGTGAATCTGATTCGACCGGCCGAGGGAATCGGGATCTTCCAATCCGCCTACGGACCGCGCCTCACTTTCTACGACTCGCTCACGCTCAGGTTTTAGGCCGGTTCACGGCGAGGATTCCAATTCCAGCTGCCGAAGATGCGGGCCTTCCAAACGGCCGATGCGCACCGAGGCGTCATACAGTACGGCGGTGAACAGGGCCACGGCGACCACCAGCACGGCAAACGCCCGCACGTGACGCGTTTCATAGGTGCGTATCGATCGCACGAACCCGATGAGCGCCAGCAACGCGGCGACGACCACGATGGCGTCGACGCTGGCCCGCTGCCAGTAGCTTCCGCCCAAATGCAGCCACATGCCGAATTCATCGAAGGTCAACGCCATCGCCATGCCGTACACCACCGCGGCGATGTTCGAGTTTCTCGGCGTGGGCGTGCGGAACAGAAGATAGCCGCCCACGGCGGAAAGCAGAAATATGCCGTAATTCAAATGATGGACGTGCGTGCCCCCCATGAAGAAATACAAATTGGGCATCCGCTTGGACATGATGAGAAACACGATCGAACGGGCCGCGATGAAGGTCAGGATGAAGCCGATGAGTGCCCGGCGGGCCAACTCATCGGAGGGCAATGGCAACCGGGTGTTCTCCATGCGGGCATTATATGGGCCGCGCACGCCGACGGGGTTCACAGCAGGGGAAAGATGCGCGCGACCTTGCGGGACGCGACCACGCTCGCCCCTGCCGGGGCCGCGGCTCCCGGCCTGCACTCCGGTCCCGGCGCCAGCGAGGTGGAGTGGCCGCCACGCGAATCCCCGGCGCACAGCCGCACATCGCCGCTCTTGGTCTCGATATGCACGCGACCGCCGCCATTCTTGAACGTCAGCCGCGATCCGGGACCGTAGCGCGATTCCACCGGCTTGGGGCCGAAGCAATTGCTGATATCCCCGCTGAAACTCTGCACGTCAAAATCCGCCCCCGGGGCAGTCGCAAAATTGAACGTGAGGGTTCCGCTGACGGACTCGGCCTCGATCTGACCGTCCGCGGCAAAAGCGAACCCGGCGGTCAGGTCGCCCGAGACGCTCTTGAATCGGCCGCGCTTGAGCGACTTAAGGTCGAGCTTCATGTCTCCGCTGATGGTCGTGATTTCAACCTCACCGCCGCCGCCGGAGAGTCGTAGATCGCCGCTGACCGTCTTCACTTCGATCCGATTCGCGGCCGGTGTGGCCAGGCGAACATCGCCGCTCACGGTGTTCGCGTGCAGATCCCCGCCCACCTCCCCGCTCACGTCGCCGCTCACCGTCTGCAGCGTCACATCGCCCTGCAGTCCCTTCAGCAGGAGATCCGCCGATACGGCGGAGACCGAGATGGCACTCTTGGCCGGCACGTGCACGATGAGGCTTGCCTCGCTGCCACCGCCCCAGGTCAATCCCGAGCGGGACACGACGTGTATGGACGAATGCGTGCCGGAGGTGGTCACATCGATTCGCTCCACGCCATCCCCCGCGGTGCCGGTGACGTCGATTTCCGGCCGGTCCCAGCCGGTCAATTCGACCTGGCCGGCCACAGTGACGATTTCGATCGACCCTTGCGGATCGACCGACAAATGCTCGTGGATCGGCTTGCCGGCGTGGACGACCGCCCATGGGACGATCAATGCGCCGAGCGCGCATCCCATGAGCCACAAGCGAGACCGGACGGGTGGGGGTATCGAGGGCATGATTCAGCTCCTGAGCAGGGAAGGTTGTGTACCGCGCACGACGCTGTCGTAGAGGTCGAATTCGTCGTGCCAGGTGCTTTCCAATAGATGTTCGAGCACGGGATCTGCGGGTTGAGCGGCCAATGCCTGGCGTATCTGCTCGTGCGCCTGCCGGATGACCGCAAGACTGGATTCGATTTTGGCGCGGGTCGCGGGATCGAGTGTGGCCAGCCGCTCGTGGAACGACTTTTCCAGATCGGCGCGCGCGGCCAAGTAGGCCGGGTCGCGCGGCTCATCGAAGCCCGCAGTCCGGGCGTGCGCCATCACGGCGGTGCCGGTTCCCGCCGGCCGCCCGTGCAATACCGCCCACAGCAGGGCTCCCGCCATGCAGAGAATCGCAAACGATGCGGCCAGCGCAACGTCACGCATATTGCGCGGGCGACGCTTGATGCCACGCGCGATCTCCGGCCACAGATCCCGCGGCACGGGGACGGTGCGCGGCAGCTTCGAGAGCAGTTCATCGAGCGGCTCGTTCGTGGGGTCTTCCATCAATCCTCCAAGCCGAGTGCGGCGGTCAACAAACCTCGTGCGCGATGCAATTGCGCCTTGCAGGTGCCTTCCGCCACCCCCAATGTCTGCGCGGCCTCGGCGTGGCTGTATCCATAGATACCCACCAGGACGAGCACGTGGCGTGCCCCCTCCGGCAAGGCGGCGATTGCGCGCTCGACGTCGAGCGCCGGGGCCCCGGCGCCCGGATCCGCAAGCTCCGGCAGTCCCGCCGGTGGTTCTGCCACCTCATTTCTGAACCGCAGTCCGCGCCGCCGCGCAAGCACGGTGCGAATCGCGATCCGCTGCAGCCACGTCGAGAACAGGCTGCGGCGTTCGAACCGGCCCAGCGCCCGCCACGCGGCGACGAACGCCTCCTGGGTGCAGTCTTCCGCCGCTTCGCGCTGCCCCGTGAGGCGCAGGCACAATCCGTAGATGGTGGGTGCGTAGTGCGCATACAGCCGTTCGAACGCTCTGACGTCACCGTTGGCGGCCGCGGCAATGACCTGGACCGGTTCGATGGGGTTCTCGACCGCGTCCGCGAACTGCCGCACCTGGACTGATCCCACCGCTCTCCCCATGGTCTCGAAGTGATATGGTTACTTAGAGGCCACCGGCGACGGAAAGGTTTGAATGCGCATTTGACGCCGTACGACCCGCTGCCAAGCCTGCAATTCGGACCTTGCAAATCGGCGGCCGCAATACAGGGCTTCCTCGGCCATGAGGAACAATGTGCGCACCTCGCTGTCCGCGCCGAGCCGCGCGTCGACCTCCGCCAGCGTTACCGCATCCGGCGCTATGCGCCAGCGCGCCGACAGCAGGCTTTGCATTACCGCGCGCGCGGCATGGAAGAATCCCGGCCCGTCGCCGGCGGCGGTCGCCCGGTCCATCTGCGCGGCGAGGCGCGCAGGATCGACCAGCCGGGCATTGTCCCATGCCGTGCGCTCATCCCTCGAGCGGCGCTCGCGCCGCTGCAACCACAGCCAAGCACCCGCGAACCCGAGGACCATGAGCGACGGCACCGCGAGAAATGCCGGCCGGTCATAGAGCGGGACCAGCGACCCGGCATCGTGGCTCGGTGCGTGATCGGCCCGCAGCCCCGAGTCGCCGCCGGAGGCCGGCGGCCCGGGTGGCGCCTGATCCGCTCGGGCGGAGGGCGGACCCGAGGGCGCCGGGTCGACCTCGACCGTCAGGGGCGGCGTTTGCGCCGTCTCGTAGCGCCGGGTTGATGGGTCGAAATAGCTGAACGTCAATCCGGGCAGCGTTTGCCGCCCGGGCTCGGTGGCAACGACGGGCTGTTCGAAGGTTTTCTCGCCGCGGTACGCGGTGGTGTCTGCCGAGGTGAACTTGGCCGTCGGCTGATAGGTTTTCCAATGGGCGACATCGGTGAGCATGCTGCTGGTGATCCGATCGAAGTCCCCCTCGCCGCTCACCGTCATGCGCAGCGTCAACGGATCGCCCACGGCGACCCGGTGATCCTGCAACTCGCTGCTGATGCTGAACTCGCCGACCGCGCCGCTGAAGTCCTTGGGGCGCCCCTCGGTGGGCAGTTCGAGCACCGTAAAGTTCGCCGCGGGACTCGACACGACCACGTCCTTCTCCGTGCTTGCGCCGAAGAACCCCTGAAACGCCGGATCGTCGAACGCATCGGCCAGCGAAGATCCGTCGAGGAGCTGGCCGTCGGGTCGCGGCCGGGGAATCCGCACGGTGAGAGGCGTCTCCACCGACAGCGACAGCACGCCGGGCTTGATTGCCGCAAGCGCGCTGTGCCAGGAAAATACGGTGAACGGCTTGCCGTCGATGAGCTCTCCGGTGCGCCGCTCAGGCTGCGGTGGGAGCTTGTCGAGAGTGAAGGCATCGCCATTCACGGTCGGCAGTCCGTTGAGCGAGGCCACCACGCCGTCCCGGGTTCCCACCTGAATCTCGACAGGCACGCTTTGCCCGACGTAGAGTTCGCGGGTCGGAACGCGCAGACGCACGAACGCGGCGCCATCGGCGGTCAAATGCGGTTCATCGGCCGCGGACGGGCTCGGGGCGGTCGGCCGCGGCAGCGACGCGCCGGGCCGTGCGGCGGGAGCGTCGGCCGCGGCGTCCACGCGCAGCATCAGCGGCTGCCCGCCCGGCGCGATGCTGGCGATGACGTAGGTGCCGGCTTGTTGCGCCCTGACTTCGTAGGCGACCGAAAACGTCGAAGTCGTGACGCCGTTGACGGATTCCACACGCCGGGACTGCCCCACGGCGGTGAATTGGAGGCCGGGGACCCGGGGTGGCGCGATCCGCCGCGGGTCGTCCCCCGAAGCGGTGATGGTGAGGCGGGCCGATTGGTCCAATGCGATCTGCGCGGGATCGATGCTGGCGCTGATGGATGGTTCGGCGGCGCCGGCCGCGGCGGCGATCAACAGGCTCAGGGTCAGAGCGACACACATCATGGGCACGATTTTATAGTCAGAGGGGCGCCGGGGCGACAGCGGCTCGGGATCGGACGCTCCGGCACTTCGCATGCCGCCATCGGTGCTGCCGGGCTGCAGGCACCACGAGTCGGAACGATCGAATCGAAAACCGCGCGCTCCGGATCGAAACTGCTAAGGTGGCTTGGGTTCTGCGCGTGCGAGGTTCCGGTTATCGTAGACGCAAATGAAAAAAAAGTTGCCGCCGATGCCGATAATCCCCTGCCGGTAGAGGACTACGCCATCATCGGAGATTGTGCGACCGCGGCGCTGGTGGGAATGAACGGTTCCATCGACTGGCTCTGCTGGCCGCGCTTCGATAGCGGCGCCTGTTTCGCCGCACTACTGGGCCAGGCCCGCAACGGGCGCTGGTCGCTGTGCGCGGCCGAGGGCAGTGCCCGGATGACGCGTGCGTATGTCGCGGATACGATGGTGCTCGAGACCGTATTCACGACGGCGACGGGAGCGTTCGCCGTCATCGATTTCATGCCCGTGCACTCTGCCGCCACATCCGTCGTACGCATCATCGAGGGGCGCGGCGGCACGGTGCCCATCCGCATGAATTTGACGTTACGGTTCGACTATGGCTCATCCGTCCCCTGGGTATCCCGGCTTGCCGACGACTCGGGAATCGTCGCCATCGCCGGCCGCAATCTCGTGGTGCTGCGTGCGTCGGTCGAATTGCACGGCGAAGGCCTGTCCACCACGTCCGACTTCCAGATCGCCGCCCAGGAACGTGCGTGGTTCGTATTGTCGCACGGACAATCGCATCAGCCGCCTCCCGGGCTCGTGGACGCGGACACGGCGCTCGGTCAGACCATCGCGTTCTGGCGCGACTGGAGTGCGCGCTGCACATACCGGGGCGAGCGCCGCGAGCCGGTGATCCGATCCCTCCTGACGCTCAAGGCCATGACCTTTGCCGAAACCGGCGCGATCGTCGCTGCGCCCACGACCTCGCTGCCCGAACAGCTCGGCGGCTCCCGCAACTGGGACTACCGGTACTGCTGGATTCGCGACGCGACGTTGACGCTCGCCGCCTTCATGGGCGCCGGTTACTTCGATGAAGCCAACGCATGGCGTGAATGGCTGCATCGAGCGCTGGCCGGCGCTCCGGACGATCTGCAGATCATGTACGGCATATTCGGCGAGCGCCGGCTGGCGGAATGGGAGGTCCCCTGGCTCCCCGGGTACCAGGGCGCCGCCCCGGTGAGAATCGGCAACGCGGCATCCGGACAGCTGCAGCTCGACGTCTGGGGGGAAATGATGGGCGCGCTGCACCTTGCGCGCGAGGGCGGCCTCGCTGCGTGGCCCTCCGGCTGGGACATGCAGCGCACGGCGCTCGAGCACCTCGAGCAGATCTGGCTGGAGCCGGACGACGGCATCTGGGAGGTGCGCGGCGGCCGCCGGCATTTCACGCATTCCAAGGTGATGGCATGGGTGGCGTTCGATCGAACCATCAAGGACGCGGAGAAATATCAACTCGAGGCGCCTCTCGAGCGGTGGCGCAGCGTGCGCGACGAAATCCATCGAACCGTGTGCGAGCGTGGATACAATCCGAAGAAGGCGGCATTTACCCAGAGTTTCGCCGGGGATGAGCTCGATGCCAGTCTGCTGCTCATTCCCCACGTGGGCTTCCTGCCCGTCACCGACCCGCGCGTCGCCGGCACCATCGCCGCCATCGAGCGCGAACTGCTCATCGACGGCTTCGTGAGGCGCTATCGCACCGAAAGCGGCGCCGACGGTTTGCCCGCCGGCGAGGGCGTCTTCATCCCGTGCAGCTTTTGGCTGGCCGATGCCTACCTGCTCCAGGGTCGCGATGCGGAGGCAAACGCCCTGATCGACCGGCTCCTCGCGCTTCGCAACGATGTTGGTCTGTTGAGCGAAGAGTACGACACCAAGGCCGGGCGCCAAGTGGGCAATTTTCCCCAGGCGTTCTCGCACCTGGCCTTGGTGCAGTCCGTGCTCGTCGAGGAATCGCGCATTCCGCTGCGCGACCAGATCGCTCAGAGCCGCGACTCATGATGGCGCTCCCACACCTCGCATTTCCGCCCCCAGACCAGGGGGATATACTGCACGCCGCCGAGCGCGAATTCGGAGGGATGCTGTGTCGGACGATTCGCCCAAGCCACCGCCGCTGCCGGGCGGAGTCGACATCGCCGCCCTGAGCGCAGCCGCCTACGAGGATCTGCGCCGGTTGGCGCGGGCACGGCTGCGATCGAACGGTCCCCTGACCTTGCTCGATACCGCCGGCCTGGTCAGCGACACCTACCGACGCCTGGCGCTGCAACACAATTTGCAAATCGAAAGCCGCGCGCATTTCCTCGGCTATTGCTCGAAGATCATGCGTTCGGTCATCATCGACTTGGTGCGCGAGCGCAGCGCCGGGCGCCGCGGGGGCGGCCAACAAAACGTCACGTTGAATACCGCGCTGGGCGAATCCCTCGGGGCCAGGGATGAGCCGCTTCGAGTCGACGATGCGCTGGCCGATCTGGCCAAGCTCGAACCGAGGCTGGCTCAGGTGGTCGAGATGCGTTATTTCGGCGGCTACGACGAGCAGGAAGTCGCCGAGGCGCTCGGCGTGACGACGCGCACGGTTCAGCGCGACTGGCAAAAGGCCCGGGTGCTGCTGCAGAGCATGCTGTCCGACCGCGAATGAACCCGAATGTCCGAAATTGCGCGCGAAAGCCGTCCTTCTGTTTAACGACCCGCACCACCACGAATGGCCAAACTGCCCTGCCCGCCCGAATTGTGGCCTGAATTCTCGGCCCTGCTGGATGAGGCCCTCGAACTTCCGGAAAGCGACCGACCGAAATGGCTGGCCTCGCTCGGCGCCGAGCATGCGGTGATTCGGCCTTGGGTGGTCAAGGTGCTCTCGAGCACCGCGACGACGCTCGGGACCGACTTCATGCAGGCGCCGGCGGTGGAGGATCCGGCGCCGTCGGAGTTCTTCCAGGGTCAGAATATCGGCCCCTACCTGCTGCAACAGCGCCTGGGCAGCGGCGGGATGGGCGAGGTGTGGCTCGCGTCGCGCAGTGACGGAACGCTGAATCGTCGGGTGGCACTGAAGCTGCCGCATGCCCACTTGATGGCCGGGGCGTTGCGCCGTCGATTCGAGCGCGAGCGGGACATTCTCGCAGGCTTATCGCATGCGCATATCGCGCAACTGTACGACGCGGGCGTCGCCGATTCGCAGCATCCTTATCTGGCGATGGAATGGGTCGACGGGGTCGCGATCAATCAGCACTGCCGCGACGCCAAGCTCGCGCTGGCGCGGCGTCTGGAGTTGTTCCTGCAGATCCTCGACGCCGTGGACTATGCCCACGGCCGGTTGATCGCGCATCGCGACCTGAAGCCGTCCAACATCCTTGTTACCCAGGACCAGCAGGTGAAGCTGCTGGATTTCGGCATTGCCAAGCTGCTGGTTGGAGACACCGACCGAGGCGCAACCCAGCTGACGCGCGCGGGCAGCTGCATCGCCACGCCTGGCTATGCGGCGCCGGAACAGCTCGCCGGAGAGCCCATCACGGCCGCCGTCGATTTGTACGCATTGGGGGTCATCCTGCACGAATTGCTGACCGGGCGCCGCCCGTATCACGGCAAGCGCAGGGAATCCGCCGGACCCGGCGACACGGTGCGTGCCTCGGCACAGATCGAAGCCGGCCACGCCGCCTCCGTCGGGGGTTTGGACACCAAACAGCTGCGCCGCGCGCTCTCAGGGGACCTCGACGCCATCATCGCCAAGGCGCTCGAGGCCGACCCCGCGCGCCGCTACCACTCGGCCGAGGCGTTCGCGCAGGATATTCAACGCAGCCGCGAGCACCGGCCGATATCCGCCCGCCACATCAGCCCCGCGACCCTGGCGCTGAAGTTCGTGCGCCGTCACTGGGTTGGCGTGACCATGACCGTGTGCCTGTTGCTGGCGCTCATCGGCGGCAGCGCCGGCATCGCCTGGCAGGCGGTGCGCGCCGAACGCGAGGCGCAGCGCGCCACCACCATCAAGGATTTTCTCGTCGGCGTGTTCCGTGCCAGCGATCCCAGGATCGCCGCGGACAAGCCGCGCGGCGAAATCACGGCGCGGGAATTGCTGGACGCGAGTTCCCGGCAGATCGAAAGCGCGTTTTCCCAACAGCCCGAAACGCAGATCGAGCTGCTCGGCGTCACCGCCGACATCTACCGCGAGTTGGATGAGACCAAGCGCTCCACCGCGCTGTATGCGCGTGAAACCGAGCTTGCGGATACGCACCTCGGGGCAACCGATGCGCGCGCCATCGACGGGTTGCTCGGGCAAGCCGAAAATGCAGATGCCGACGGCGATGATCTGCGCTCGCTTCAACTGCTCGCTGAAGCGGATCCGCTCATTCGACGGGCGCATCTTGATCACGCGGCAATCCGCGCGCGGTGGCTCCTGATGCGCGGCGAAGCACTGATGGACGATCCCAAAAAGGGCGCTGACGCGAAGGCGTCTCTCGACGACGCCGCCGCACTGTTCGAGGCCAGCGCGCCCCGCGATTCGCGCTATCCGGAGGTCCTGATGGACCTCGGGGCCTTGTCGCTCGAGCGCGCTCAATTCAGCTTCGCCGCACACTACTACCGGCGGGCAATCGCCTTGGCGCCGAAAACGCAGTCCGAAGGCAATTTGCTGCTGGCGAATTCCGGCCTCGCTTTGGCGCTGAAGCGGCTCGGCGATTTTGACGGCGCGGCTACCGCCTTCGAGCGCGGGACCGACATTGCGATGCGCACCTATGGCCGCAAGAGTCACAATTTTTGGATGATCGCTTCCGATTGGGCGCTGTTCCGTTATGAACGCGGCGAGCGCCAGGCGGCATTGGAAGCGTTCGAAACGCTGGTACAAAGCCTCCCGGATGATCGGACCGCGTTTCGCAATGCCACCGATGCGTTGGAGGCGGCGGAGGTGCTGCGCAAGTACGGGCGTTGCCTGGCCAACGACGGACAGGGCGCGCGATCGATACAAATTTTGGAACAGGCCCAGTCCTTGCTCAAGACATCGGCACCGCATCCGGCAGATGCCCCCACCATGCAGTTGGACCTGGGCAAGGCGTACGAGACGGTGGGCCGCAGCGTCGAAGCGCGCGCGGCGTTCGTCAAGGCGCTGGACACCTTCAAATCGATCAACGCGCCAAGTTCGCAGCTCGGGTTCGCCTATGAGCGCTGGGGTCGATTTTTGCTGTCACAGAAGAGTACCAATGAGGCTGAATCGGCATTCAATGAGGCTCTGCGTCTCGGCGCGGGCCGCGACAGCGATTTAGCCGTCTACGCACAGGCCGGACTCGCGGCCGTCGCCATTTCGCGCGGCGACGCCCGCACCGCCATGCAGGCGAGCAGCCTTGCCATGGAGGAACTCAACCACTTGGAAGGTTTCTACGACGTCCGCATCAACCCCTACGTATGGGGCATTCGTGCCGAATCGCTGTTGCTCGCCGGCGAAAACGATGCTGCGCTGGCGCTGGCCAAGCGTAGCCGGGAAGCAGCGCTCATTTATTTTGCGCCGGACAGCGCGGCTGTCGCGCAAGCCGACGCGCTGCTGCGGGACTCCTCCGCGCGAGCGCCTCGCCGCTAGCGCAGGGAGGCAACCATCAGGTATTTGGGTTGCTTGACGCAGCCCGCTTGCCGAGCCGTGAGCCGACAATGAGTCCGACGACAAGGGCGACCACGGCAATGACTACGGCCATGCCCACAGATACGCAGGCCGGCTCATGGCCTCCGTGGGTAGTATCAGCGCAATTCGTGCCCGGCTCGCACGGAACCGAGGACGCGGCAGTCTCCCCGGCCGCCTCCCCTCGAGCACCATGCCAATTCAGTTGCCTCTCGATCCCCTGAAGCAGATGCGTCAATTCCGCCGACGCCACGCCATCGAAACCGATCTGAAAACTCATAGCTAAGTGCTCCTTAGTCCTTCTAAGCCGTAAACCTTGGCAGCCTGTGCAACGTTATCGGACCCGCCCGCAGCCAAAAATGAACATACGGGTGCACCTACAGAATATAACGGAATCCGGATGCCGAACCAGACATCGTCCGCTCATATCGCTTGGACGCCTGGCGCCCCCCGTTCCGGCCCGATCGGGGGCCGGCGGCGGGGGCGAGTCATCTCCGTTATCATGACGGCCCCGAGTAAAATCGTAGCGAGGTCGGAGCCGGATCGATGGCGACGCACAACACCCAAAAAGTTCTCACGGTCCACCATTGGAACGATCGCTTGTTCAGCTTCACCACGACCCGCGATCCGGGTCTGCGATTCGAGAATGGCCATTTCGTCATGGTCGGCCTGGTCATCAACGAGCGCCCCTTGCTGCGTGCTTACAGCATCGCGAGCGCGAATTACGAAACGTTCCTGGAGTTCCTGAGCATCAAGGTGGCGGATGGCCCGCTGACTTCGCACTTGAAGAACATCCGGGAGGGGGACGAGATACTCGTCAGCAACAAGCCCACCGGTTCGTTGCTGCTGCGGGACCTGAAACCGGGCAAACATCTCTACCTGTTGAGTTCGGGAACGGGTCTCGCACCGTTCATGAGCCTGATCAAGGATCCGGAGACCTATGAGCGATTCGAGAAAATCATCCTCGTGCATGGGGTTCGCTACCGCAGTGAGCTCGCATATCGCGACTACATCGATTGGGAATTGACGGCGCACGAGTACCTGGGCGATCAGGTGCGCAAGAAGCTGATTTACTATCCTACGGTGACCCGCGAGCGGTTCAAGTTCGAGGGGCGAATCACCGAACTCATCGAGACCGGCAAGCTGTTCGCCGATGTTGCGCTGCCGGCCTTGAATCCCGAGGTCGATCGGGTGATGATTTGCGGCAGTCCGGCCATGCTCAAGGACCTCTCCGCGCTGCTCGACGTGCGCGGCTTTCAGATCTCGCCGCATGTCGGCGAGGCGGGCGATTACGTCATCGAGCGGGCGTTCGTTAGCCGCTAGATTCGGGAGTTGCACATCGAGGAGTCGGGAATATGATGCGTCTCGTGCGGCTGTGGAGACTCGGCGGAAACGACCTGCGCCTGCTGTGGTTCGCCTTGCGCCACCCGAGCCGGCCGTTGTGGCTGCTGCCCGCCACGGCGATGATGATCTTCTACGCGCTGGAGCCGCTCAACTTTGCCATTCCGCTATTCGGCATCGTCGACGAGTTCGTCCTCCTGCCGCTCGTGCTGCACGTGATCGTCAAATGTCTGCCGGCCGGGATTCGCTTGAGCTTCGCGCCCCGCTACCGGTGACCGCCTTCGCCGCCGCCTAGGAGCCTGTCTGAGTAATCCCCGTGGCCGCCGATATGAGCCAGTCGCGGCACAGCTCTACTTCACGGCGCGGTCGCTGCGGCCGCTCCGGGGTCACCACAAAGTAGGAGTTATCGTCGGTGAACTCGCGGTCGATCGCCTGCACCAGCCGCCCGGTCGAGAAATAGGAGTCGAGAAATAGCCGGTGCGCCAAGGCGCAACCTGCGCCGCTCGCCGCGAGCTCCAGCGCCGCCAGGGTCGTGTCCACCGTGGGGCCGGGGTTCGCGCCCACATTCTCGAACCCCAGCCCCTGGCGGACCTTGAGCCAATGGTTTTCGTAGCCCATGATGTGGATCAAATGTTGCGGCACCAGCGTCGCCACGTCGCCCTTCAGCCGCGCCGCCTGCAGTAACCGCGGACTGCACACCGCGACGATGCTCTGGTTGAGCAGATGCTCGGCACGATAGCCATGCCAGTGACCCATGCCGTAGCGAATTTCCAAATCCGTGGCCTCGTCGGGAAGCGCATTGTCCCAGATCACCGAGGCGAGCCTGATGTCGATCGCGGGATTGGCCGCGCTGAAGGCGGGGAGCTTCGGCGCCAGCCACAGCGCCGCTAGCGATACCGGCGCATGCACCGTGATTTGCACCCGTTCCGCCCCGCCGAACAGCCCAACCGTGGAGTCCGCGAGTTCCTCGAAGGCCTTGCGCACGGGAGGCAGGTACGCGACGCCCATGGGCGTGAGCTTGACGCCGCGCGGCAGCCGCTCGAACAGAGACAGGCCCAGGTGGGCTTCCAGCGCCCGTATTTGATAGCTGATCGCCCCCGGCGTGAGGCGCAGCTCCGTGGCCGCGGCCGCGAAACTCGATGTCCGGGCGGCGGCCTCGAAGGACCGGAGCCAGGCAAGATGGGGTAGGCCGACGACCGGCCGGACAGTGTTCATACAGTATCCATACAGTGTTTATACAGTGCTTATACCGTGTTCAGGGCCCGATGCACAAAAAAATAGTAGCCAAAGGTACCAAATTACTCAGTTGCGCGGGGTTAAGGATCAATTTATTGTGGCCAACACCTTTCCCCAGTCGGAACTCATGAAAACAAACGCACGCATCGTCGTGGTGGGCGGCGGCATGATGGGCGCCAGCCTGTTGTACCACCTCGCCCTCGAGGGCTGTACCGACACGCTTTTGGTCGAGAAGAACGAGCTCACCTCGGGATCCACCTGGCACGCCGCCGGCCAATGCCCGAGCATCACCGGCAGCTACAACCTCGCGAAAATCCATGCCTACAGCAATCGGCTGTACCCGCGGCTGGAGGCGCTGACCGGACAATACGTCAGCTGGCACCCTGCCGGCGGATTGCGCCTGGCCATCAACGAACACGAGCTGGCCTGGTTGAAGTTCATCCACGGGTACTCGAAGAGCATCGGCTTCAACATGGAGATCGTGGGGCTCGACGTCATCAAGCGGCTGAATCCGTTCCTGACCACCGACAACGTGCTGGCCGCCGCCTGGACCACCGATGACGGGCACGGCGACCCCTCTGGGCTGTGCAATGCGCTCGCCAAGGCCGCGCGTGATCTGGGCGCGACGGTGATGCGCCACAACCGCGTCCTGGACATCAAAAGGCGTCCCGGCGGCGAGTGGGACGTGGTGACCGAGCAAGGCACCCTCATCGCCGAGATGGTGGTGAACGCCGCGGGTTGTTACGCGCGCCAAATCGCCGCCATGGTCGGCGCCGATGCCCCCATCACCAACATGCAGCATCAGTATGTGGTGACGCATCCCATTCAGGCCTTCATCGAGCGCGGCGCGGAGATTCCGGTCATGCGCGACTCCTACACGTCCGGGTATTTCCGCCAGGAACAGAAATCCGGGTTGATCGGCGTCTACGAAAGCGCGGACCTGCGCGAAGCCTGGGCGCCCCAGGGAGTCCCGGCCTGGGAATCCTCCAACGAGTTGTTCCCGGACGACCTGGAGCGCATCGCGCCGTGGTTGGAACGCGCCATCGAGCGCATGCCCATCTTCGGCGATGCCGGAATCCGCCGCGTCATCAATGGCGCGATTCCGCACACTCCGGACGGTGCGCCGCTGCTGGGCCCCGCGGCGGGACTCAGGAACTTTTGGATGTGCTGCGGCACATCGTTTGGTATCGCGCAGGGCGGCGGCTGCGGCAAGTATCTGGCGCAGTGGATGCTGCACGGCGATGCCGAGATCAACATGACGGAATTCGATCCGCGGCGCTTCGGCAAGTTTGCCGATGCGGCCTATACGCGCGACAAGGTGTTCACGGACTATCGCTTGACGTTCACGACACGCCGACCCGGCGAAGAAGAAATGGCCGGACGCCCGCAAAAGACGAGTCCGCTGCACCAGAGGCTCGAGGCTCGAGGCTGCGTGCACACCGAAACCTTCGGGTGGGAACGGCCGAAGTGGTTTTCACTCGACGGCCGCGTCGAGGACTACGGCTACCGCCGCAACAATGTCTTCGAGGTGGTTCGCGGCGAGGTTGCCGCGGTCCACGAACGCGTGGGCGTTCTCGATCTGACGGGATTTGCCAAGTACGACATCAGCGGACCCGACGCCGGGACTTTTCTGAGCCGCCTCTGCGCCAATAAGCTGCCGCGCAAGATCGGCGGAATCAGCCTGGTCCACCTCCTGTCGCCCGGCGGGCGCATCCTGGGCGAAATGACCATCAGCCGCTTGGGCGGCGACCGTTTCTATGCCCTCTCGGCCGCCGCGGCCGAATTGCGCGACCTCGATCACCTGAGCCAAGGCGTGCGGCCGGGCGAAGCCGTGCGCATCGACAACGTGACCGAAACGCGCGGCGTCATCGTGCTCTCCGGGCCGCGGTCCCGGGAGGTGCTGCGGCGGTTGACCGACGCCGACCTCGGCAATGCCGAGTTCCGCTGGCTCAGCGCGCGCGAGATCACGGTGGCCGGTCATCCCGTGCGCGCGCTGCGTGTCAGCTACGTTGGCGAACTCGGATGGGAGCTTCACCCGGCAATGGCCTCGATGGCCGCGATCTACGATGCGCTGCGCACCGAGGGACAGGCGTACGGCATCGCCGACTACGGATTGTATGCGGTCAACAGCATGCGCATCGAGAAGGGCTACAAGGCCTGGGCTCTGGAGCTGACCAACGAGTTGACCATGCTCGAAGCGGACATGTCGCGCTTCATCGATTTCGACAAGGGTGATTTCGTCGGCAAGAGCGCGACGCTGGCGGAGGCGCAGCGGCCGCTCAAGATCGTCTGTGCGCAAGTCGACGCGAGCGACGCGGATGCGCGCGGCGGCGAGCCGGTGCTCCACGAGGATCGCTGCATCGGTGTGACGACCTCCGGCGCTTACGGCCACCGGGTTCACAAGAGCCTCGCGTTTGCGTGCGTGCCGCTCGAGTTCGCCGCGCCGGGCAGCGCATTCGACATTCTGATCCAGGGCGAGCGCCGCCGGGCCGCGGTGCTCGAATACCCGGCGTTCGATCCGGACAACACCCGGATGAGGGCCTGACATCATGGCGAACCCATTCCCGTCACGCGCGCGGGTCGTCATCATCGGCGGCGGCGTCATCGGCTGCTCGGTCGCGTACCATCTCGGTAAACTCGGCTGGGACGATGTGATCCTCCTCGAGCGCAAACAGCTGACCAGCGGCACCACCTGGCATGCCGCGGGTCTGGTCGGCCAGCTGCGTCAATCCATCAATATGACGCAGCTCGCGCGCTACACGGCCGGCCTGTACCGCGGCCTCGAAGCCGAGACGGGTCAGGCCACCGGCTACCGGCAGTGCGGCTCGATCTCGCTGGCGACCACGGCCGGGCGCATGGAGGAGCTGCGCCGCAACGCGTCCATGGCCAAGGTGTTCGGGCTCCCGGTCAATGTGGTCAGCCCGGGCGAAATCCGCTCCTTGTACCCGCTGGCCGCCATCGATGACGTCATCGGCGGCATCCACATCCCGAGCGACGGCTATGCCAACGCGGTGGACGTCACCCAGGCGCTCGCCAAAGGCGCGCGCCGCAGCGGGGTGCAGATATTCCAAGACGCCGAGGTGACCCAGATTCTCCACGACGGCGCCCGCGTGCGCGGCGTACAGACGGCGCAGGGGCGCATCGAGGCCGAATTCATCGTGCTGTGCGGCGGCATGTGGACCCGGGACCTGGCCGCCGGCATCGGCGTGACCGTGCCGCTGCACGCCTGCGAACACTACTACGTCCTGTTCCAGGACGTGCCGGGCCTCCACGCCGATATGCCGGTGCTGCGCGATTACGACCACTGCAGCTATTTCAAATACGACGCCGGCAAGCTCCTGGTCGGTGCCTTCGAGCCCAATGCCCGTCCCTGGGGCGCCGGCGGAATACCGGCGGACTTTTCGTTCGGTGAAATCGCCGGGGATTTCAGCCATTTCGAGCCGGTGCTGCTCGATGCAATGCGGCGCATACCAGCGCTGGAAGGCGCAGGCATTCAGAAGTTCTTCTGCGGACCGGAAAGCTTCACGCCGGACGTGCGCTACCACCTGGGCGAATCGCCCGAACTTAAGAATTGCTTCGTGGCGGCCGGCCTGAATTCCATCGGCCTGCAATCGGCGGGAGGCATCGGCAAGGTGATTTCCGAATGGATCCGCGATGGCCACCCCCCCGTCGATCTCTGGGAAGTCGACGTACGGCGCAACATGCCGTTCCAGATCAATCGAAAGTACCTGCGTGAGCGCGTGTCGGAGAGCCTCGGGTTGCTCTACGCCACCCACTGGCCGCACCGTCAGTACGCGACGGCGCGAGGCGCCCGCAAGTCGGCGTTGCACGACCGTTTGGCCGCCGCCGGCGCCTGCTTCGGCGAGGCATTCGGCTGGGAGCGCGCCAACTGGTACGCCCCGCCCGGCGTCGAGGCGCGCTACGAATACAGTTACGGCCGTCAGAATTGGTTCGAGCACAGCGCTCGCGAACACTGCGCCGTGCGGACCCAGGTCGGTGTCTTCGATCAATCCTCGTTCGCCAAGTTTCGCCTGGAGGGCGGCGATGCCGAGCGGGTGCTCAATCGCGTCTCGGCGAACGATGTGGCGGTTGCGCCCGGCAGAATCGTCTATACGCAGTGGTTGAACGAGCGCGGCGGCATCGAAGCGGATCTGACCGTCACCCGCCTCGGCGAGCACGCCTACTTGATCGTCACCGGCGCCGAGACCGAGACCAAGGATTTTAACTGGCTGCGGCGGCACATGGACGCCGGCGCTCACTGCGTCTTGACGAATGTCACCTCCGGCATGGGCGTTTTATCGGTGATGGGTCCGAGGTCGCGCGAGCTTCTGCAATCGGTCACGCCGGACGACCTGTCGAATGAGGCGTTCCCCTTTGCCACCAGCCGCGACATCGAAATCGGCTATGCGCTGGTGCGCGCATCGCGGATCACCTATGTGGGCGAACTGGGCTGGGAGCTGTACGTCCCGACCGAATTCATGCAGGGGGTGTACGACGAATTGGTCGACGCCGGCCGACGCCACGGTCTGGTGCACGCGGGCTATCACGCGCTGAATTCCCTGCGCATGGAAAAGGCGTACCGGCACTGGGGGCACGATATAACCGATGAAGACAGCCCCCTGGAGGCGGGCCTGGGCTTCGCGGTGAAATTCGACAAGCCCGGCGGATTCATCGGGCGCGAAGCGCTGCTGCGCCAGAAGCAATCCGGTCCCTCCAAGCGCCTCGTGCAGTTTCGGCTCAAAGCGTCCGAGCCGCTGCTGTATCACAACGAACCGATCTGGCACGGCCGGTCGATCGTGGGCTTCATTCGGTCGGGCATGTATGCACACACCCTCGGGGCGGCCGTGGGCTTGGGCTACGTGACCGTCCCGCAAGGGGGCAGCCTCGACGCCATCGACCCGGACGGCTACGAGATCGAGGTGGCGGGCATCCGCCATCCGGCCGCCGCCTCGCTGCGGCCGTTGTACGACCCGCGGAACGAGCGAATCAAACGATGACTACCGTAATCACAGCGACAGCGGAGATCGACCCGATGCACAACGCCGACGTCATCGCGCCTCTGGCCTCGAGGGCCAAGGGCGGGTACAGCCTGGAGCGTGAATTCTATTGCGACGATTCCGTGTTCGACGCGGACATGGAACAAGTCGTCGGCCGCAAATGGCTGGTTGCCGGTCACGTGGACCGGGTGCGCAACAAGGGCGATTACTTCCTCTTCAAGGTGGGCGACGAATCCATCATCATCGTGCGCAGCGACGAATCCACGGTCAATGCCTTCTACAACGTATGCCGGCACCGAGGCTCGCTGATCTGCACGGCGCCGCAAGGCAAACTCTCGCGCCTCACCTGCGGCTACCACGCATGGACCTACGGGCTCGACGGCGCGCTGCTCGCAGCGCGCCTGATGCCGGCCGATTTTTCGAAAAAGGACAACGGACTGCACCGCTGCCATGTGCGCGTATTCTACGGCTTCATTTTCATCAATCTGTCGGACCGGGAGCCGGTCGACTTTGACGCCTCGTTCGGCGATCTTGCGCCCTACCTCGACTTCCACGGGTTTGCCGACGCCAAGATCGCCTACTCGAAGTCCTATCCCACCTCGGCGAATTGGAAGCTGATCGTGGAGAATTTCGTCGAATGCTATCACTGCGGGCCGGCGCATCCTGAATTCTGTTCCATGCATCCGCCGGAGGCGCTGATTGCCTTCGGCGCCGGCCCAAGCTCCGGTCCGGCGGACGCCGTCGAGAAGTATCTGCCGACCGTACAGGCGTGGGAGCGCCGTGCGGGGGCCCTCGGCCGCCCCATCGGCACCGTCGACGACGACGCGGCCTCCTCGCATTTGCGCCTGCTGCTGCAGCGTACCATCCGCGAGGGCTTCGACAGCGAAACGCAGGACGGCCGCCCGGCCTCCTCGCTGATGGGCAAACGCCGCGAATTCGACCAGGGCCGGATGTATCTGTCGTTCAGTCCGTTTACGCAGGTCGTGGCGACCAACGACTTTGCGGTGCTCTTCTTGTTTACCCCTCGCGGCGCCATGCAAACCGACGTGGACCTCTATTGGCTGGTCGACGGCAACGCCACCCAGGTCGACGTCGAGAAAATGATCTGGGGATGGGATCGCACGACGTTGCAGGACAAGGAGATCACCGAGAATAATCAGGCGGGCATTCTATCCAAGCGCTACCGGCCCGGCCGCTACTCGGAACACGAGCGTCGCGTGGTCACGTTTCACGAATGGTATTTCTCCCAATTCGGGGTGCCGCTCAAAGCGGCATGAGGCGCGCCCGCCGGCTCAGCACAGCGCGCCAGACAGCTTGGACATGATCGCCGACCGCCGCCTGCGGTAGAATCATGCCGTGCAATCCGCCGTGTACCCAACGATGCCGCATCCCAAGGAGAAAATCCTGCTGTCGTGGAGCGGAGGCAAGGACAGCGCCCTCACCGCCTATCATCTGCTGGCATCACAGAAGTACGACATCGTTGCGCTCTTGACGACGCTGACCGAGGGCTACGATCGCATCAGTATGCACGGCGTGCGGCGCGACCTGCTCGAGCGCCAGGCGGATTCTCTTGGAATTCCGGTCCACGCCGTCATGATCCCGCAGGATTGCTCCAATGCGATCTACGAAGCGCGCATGCGCGAGGCGCTGGATCATTTCAAGTTCCGGGGAGTCGCAAAGGTCGCGTTCGGCGATCTGTTCCTCGCCGACGTGAGACAGTATCGCGACGAGCGCCTGGCGCAGGCCGGCATGACGGGGCTCTATCCCATTTGGATGCGCGACACGGATGAGCTGGTGCGGACTTTCATCGCGCTGGGATTCAAGGCAATCCTCTCCTGTGTGGATACGCACGCCTTGGACGCCTCGTTCGCGGGCCGGGAAATCGATGATGCATTGCTGCGCGATCTTCCCGACAAGGTCGACCCCTGCGGCGAGCGCGGCGAGTATCACTCGTTCGTCTACGCCGGGCCCATATTCAGCGTGCCCATCGCCTGCGCGACGGGCGAGCGGGTCATGCGTACCGAGCGCTTCAACTACTGCGACATCGTACCCGCCTGAACGGGCTTCAGCGCTTCGGGGTCTTCACCCGCTTGCGCTTTGCCGCCTTCTTTTTTGCTTTCCGCCGCATGACGATCAGCGCGTCGATGAGATCGTCGACCGGTTGATGCTTTTTCGCCTTGCGCCGCATCCACACCAGCGCGTCCAGGAGCTCATCGACGGGTTCGGGTATTTTCGCCATGCCGGCATCCTAAGCGAACATCGGATCCGCGCCAACGATGACTCGTTGCCCCGGCGTCCATCCAGTTGCGACGCTAAGCGACCCGCGACTGCTGGAGTCGCGAGTCGACCACCGCTTCGGCGGCGACCCAGTCCTCCAGTTCCCTGCCCGCGGCAAATCCTCGACGCTCGGCGAGGAGATACGCCTCGGCCGCCACCTGCTGGCGGCGGACCTCCGGGTCGATGGGGGTGGCGCCGGCCGCGGCTCGCACCGGATCCGAACCGGTGGTCGCGATGCCGTGCGTCGCCTCGGGGGTCGGCGCCGTCCTTTTCCGCTTCGCTGTCTTCGCATCCGGGGATACACGTTTCGTAGCCATTAATGTGCCTCCGTATCGGCTGGTGTTGAAGTCGCGGCGGGATGTGTCAATCACCCCGCATCAGCGGACTATTTAACGGTCCTGCGCGTGGTCGCGCAAGCTATGCCGATCTTCCCGTGGACATGGACCGCGCCGCGAGTCCCCGGGTAGCCACCCAAAACTGGTCGCGCAGCCACGCCGATCGTCTGACGCACCACCACATGATCGCCATGTGCAATCCAGGCACCGGCTCGGTGCACGGTATGAAACAACTGTAGCCCGGCAGACCGTGCGGCCCGTGCAGACCCCAAGCGCCGATCCGCGGTGCGAAGTCGATCTGCTCGAGTTCCAACGCATTGAGCCGGCGGCAAATCTCCGCCGCATCGGCGGGCGCTTGCGTCAACGGCAGCGAAATGGTCGACAGATACCCGGCGCCGGCGATCGGGTGCGGGATTCCCGTATTCACCTGCATCAAAGCAGTCTCGGCCCGGGGATCAATCGAGCGCGACGGGCAATCGCCGCTCAGCGGAAGCTCCGCCCACAACGCTTTCGCGTCATTGGACGCGGCCAGGCCGCGCTGCTGAAGAAGGGTCTTCGCGGCTTGTAGTGGCTCCTCGCCCAATGGCGTCTGCCATTCGCGTGGCATCGCATGATGCGCGCGTTGTTGCTCCAAGGCCGGGGCGGAGGTGGTGGCGAGCGCGACCGACAGGCCGATCGGCAGCTGCGCCCCGAACACATTGAGAACGCTCTGCGCCGCGAGATGTACGGCCGATTCGTTCGAATAGATCGAGAACTGGGCGGTCTGGCGCAAATTACCGCCGCTCTGCTGATAAGCGCCGTGAACCGCCATGGCGTTCAGCCTCTCGATGCCGGCCGCGTGAAACGCAGGGAGCCCGGCCGGCGCATAGTCGGCGACGATTTCCGCAATCGCCTCGACATGCGGCTGGTCGCGAGGCGCGTCCGCCGGCAACAGCCGCAGCGTGCTGGTACCCGAGCCGGCGCCGTGGACCAGGCGGTAGCCGTCCTCAATGCGCTCGAGCGGATGAGATTCGAGCGCTTTGTGAATCCGTTGTACGACTTCGCTGGTCACGATTTTCCCATCATATCATCGGGCCATGGGTGCTTCCCCCGGACGGTCGGCTCCGGGGCCTCCGCCTTGAAATTCGGGTAGCGCGCAACGAGTTGGCGCAGCCGATGCAGCGCGGCCCTGCGCAAGAAGCCGCCGGCCTCCTCGGGCAACCCCGCCGCCTGAGCGTCGGGGAAAAGCACGCCGGACAGCAGGTCCGCCACTTTCGAATGAAATTCGACGCGCGTGCGCAAGCGCGGCCATGCCGCGGCGTCGGGCGCATACTGCCGGGGGAAGTCGGCGTAGGCGGCGAGGAACTCGACGAAGCCGAGCCGCTCATCGGCACCGGCGGCGAGCAGAGCGTCATGCGCATCGAGAAGCAGGCTGAGTTCGGACTCGGTCATGCGCGGCATCCCTGGCTCCGCCGGATTGCCTCACCGATCACCGACAACGCGAACGCATATCCCTCCGGCCAGCCGCTTGCCCGCGGCCCCGCAACATTGAGCACTTGAACCTCATTCTCGTCGATGAAGCGCACGATTGCCGCCGCCGCGCGCGCGTGCGAAATCTGCGTCGCGTCCAGCACGATGAACGGCTTCTTCTCCCGGATGCACAAATCCCGCGTGAGCTTCGTCCCGCCGGAAAGGTTTTGGCTGAACAGGATCGCCGAACCGTCGCTGTCCTGAACATTTTTGAGGATCCGGAGCCGATGGCCTCCTTCCGCGAATGTGGACATCGGGTAGTGCTCCGGAATCGGCCCGTCCTCCGCATTGCGGTCAATCGGGCACCACCCGCCGCAGGGCAACTGCGCGGCGAGCGCCGCATCGAGAGCCGCCCGGTCAATTCCCGTCTGGCCGCCCGAAACCACCTTGGTGAGTGCCATGGACCCGCCCCGGCTACTCGATGGGCGCGCGGCGCTGGTCCGCGTCCATCACCGCGCCCGCGCGCCGGCGGATGTCCCCTGGGCTGGTGGCGGAAAATGCGGCGAGGAACACCAGCAGCACGGCGGCGGAACAGGCGCCCGCCACGCTCCAGATGGAGCGCCACTCGTGGACCGTGATCCCCGCCGCGCCCGGGCGTGCGAACGCATCCACGACCCGTCCGGACAGCCACGAACCCACGAGCATGCCGGCGCCATAGGTAATCAGGGTAATCGTTCCCTGGGCCGCCGCGCGCAATGCCACCGGCGCTTCGCGATCGATGTATATCTGGCCGACGACGAAGAAAAAATCGTAGCAGATCCCATGCAGCAAAATGCCGCCCCACAGCATCCACATGAACGCCTGCGCATCGCCGTAGGCGAAGAACGCGTAGCGAATCGCCCACGCCGCCATGCCCACGGCGAGCATGTATTTGACGCCCAGCCGCCGGAAAAACCAGGGAATCAACAGCATGCAGAACAGCTCCGATGCCTGCCCGCCCGTCATCTTCCCGGCCGCGTTGTGCACGCCCACCTCGTTCAGGAACATATTCGTGAAGGCATAGTAGAACTGCAAGGGAATGCAGATGAGAAACGAGGACAGCGCGAACACCGCCATGGAGCCGCGGCGAAACATCCTGAGCGACTCGGCCGGGACGATTTCCCGCAGCCGGAACCGGGCCGGCGGGGTCAGCGGCGGCGTATCGGGAAGCGTCAAGCAGTACAGCGCCAGCAGCAGCGAGCACCCGGCAGCCAGGCGCATGGGCAGTGCCGTCGCTTCGACGCCGAGATATCCGACGAGCAGCCCTGCCACGATCCAGCCGAGTGTCCCGAACACCCGGATGGGACCAAATTCCCGCTGCGGTTCGCGCATTTGACGGAAAGCCAATGCGTTCGACAGCGCCAGCGTGGGCATATAGGCCAGCGAATAAGCCAGCACGCCGCCGTACACGCGCGCGAAGGACGATTGCAGCGACGTCACAGCCAGCAGGGCGGCGCCGATCAGATGCAGGATCCCGAGCAGTTTCTGCGTCGCAAACCACCGGTCCGCGATCAGCCCCACGAAAAACGGCGAAATGATCGCGCCGATAGCCGTCGAGCCCGCCGCCCATCCGATTTGTTCGCCGGAGAACTGCAACGTCGTGGCCAGCCACGTCCCGAGCGTCACGTACCACGCTCCCCAGACGAAATACTGAAGAAACATCATCAATCCAAGGCGGGACTTGAGCGTCGGATTCATGGGCACCCCTGCCCGATCATACCGGAGCCGCGGACGGCGGGCGCGGGACAAAACCGTCGCCTCGCGGGACGAGTGCGACGCCGCGCCGCTGACGGATGGGGGTCCCGGCGTATCTCATATCCATCGCGTTCGACCCATGCCCGACCTTCCTTTCCAAGGCTCCCCGCGGATGCGACTTCTCGATTGCGTAGCCCAGTGTCACGAACCCCTGCGGTTGGCGCTCGACCGGAGCCCGTCCGCACCGTTCGAGGTAAGCGGCCCCAGCCGCTTCGCCGCGCGGATCGCCGACTGTCCGCTGCGATTCGTGCTCGGCGATGACTTGACGCGCGTCAGCGCGGAATTGGCCTTCGCCGACGGCGCCCGCCTGGGCGGATGTCTCGATTTGTTGCGCATGCCGGCGTCAGAGCTATGGATCGAATGGAACGACGCCGTGTACCAGCGGGTGATTCACGAGACTGACCCGACCGCCGGCGTCGATGCGGCAGCCGCGGGACGCCGGGTCGGGATTCTGTTGCAGGCCGCGGCCGGCGGACTGCGCGCGGTGGGTCGCACCTTTTGGGCCGGCGCGGCGGACGGCCATTTCCCGGCCGTGATCATGTCGCCGCTGGAGACTCACATCGACCTGCGCGGCGGGTTTGCCGAAGCGGCGGACATTGCGGCAATGCTGTCCGGGGGTTTGGCCGGCGTCACCGACTGCGGCGACGCGGCCATGGCATCCTTGCTGGATCACGTACGATTTCGCTTCGACGAGTCATGGGCCGCCTACTACCGAGCCGCGGCAACCAGCGGCGACGCCCAAGGCAAGGTGGTCCGGGACTCGCTTGCGGCGATCGCGCGGGACGCGCCGTTTGTGCTCGCCTTCATTCTATTGCTCACCGCCAAGGACGCGACTCGCAGGATCCCCGTGGTGCGGGCCGGGATCAATCGCAAGCGAACCGCGACCGGGCGCACGCCGCTGCTCGATCATGTCGAAGTGCACGCCTGTCTCGACGCCCTGGACCCGGAACCCAACGGCCCCACCATCGCGGGGCGCCAATCGCCGCGGCTGCATCACGTCCGCGGCCACCTGGTTCGCCGCGATGATCGCGTTTTTTGGCGGGTGCCCCACCTGCGGGGCAGCGCCTGCCGGGGCATGGTTCGATCGAGAACCGTGTGCCTGTCGTTTGCGCGGCGCCACGATGGAGACGCTCGCTCATGATTCCGCGCGACGCCGCTCCTGGGAGCCTGTCTGAGTAATCTTCGTGGCCGCGAGCGCGGCAGATTTCCATCCGCTCCCTCCCACTGCCAACGCGGCTCACGCAGATTACTCAGACAGGCTCCTAGCGCAGGCTGTGGTCCGGAGTACCGGGCGTGGCCGTCCTCGCCGTGCGGCCATGAATGGCGCGCTGTCGAATGTCCTCAAACGTCTTCTCGACCACTTCGCGTCCGCCGCGGCCGGCGTGATAGACGTTGGAAAGAAAATAGAGCGTGCAGATCGCCGAATCCGTGAACACGAATACCGAGTCGACGAGGTTGTTATCCTGAAAATTCGGCGACGGTTCGCCGCGATACACGAGTTCGCAATTTTTGAACGTGCACCCGTGGAATCCGCTGCCGCCAAGTTCCACGCGTTCGCCGGTGAAGGTTTTGTCTTGGTAAAACATGACTGTGCTCCTGGTATCCGGTCGGGTGATATATGGACCCCGCGACAGCCTCTGTCAAGCGCATGAACTCGGCGAGCTCCGCCATGGGTGCCACGCGGTCTCGAATCACTCGAAAACGAGCAACAAATCCTTCGCGTCGACCTGCATTCCGGTCTTCGCCAATATTTCCTTGACGACTCCATCGCGCTCGGCGCGTACCGTGGTCTCCATTTTCATGGCCTCGAGCGTCAGCAGCACGCCGCCGCGGCCGAGGCTCTGACCCGCGTGCACAGCCACCGTCGCGATGGTGCCCGGCATGGGCGCTCCGACGTGGTTCGCGTTTCCGGCATCCGCCTTGCGCCGCGGCGGCCGCTTGGCGACTTGACTGCGGTCAACCACCCGGATCGGGCGCGGCTGCCCGTTCAATTCGAAAAATACGGTGCGCGTGCCGTCCTCGTGCACGTCGCTGGTGGTGACATATTTGACGATCAACGTCTTGCCGCGCTCGAGATCGATGTTGATCTCCTGCCCCGGCTGCATCCCGTAGAAGAATACCGCGGTGGGCAGCGAACTCACGTCGCCGAACGCGGTCCGGCCGGCGGCGTAGTCCGTGAAGACCTTCGGATACATCAGGTACGAAGCAAGTTCGGCGGCGCTGATGGTGCGGCCGACCTTGGCCTCCGCCGCCGCGCGCTCCGCGGCCAGATCCGCCGGCGGCAGCAATTCGCCCGGCCTGCCGACCAGCGGCTTCTGGGCCCCGAGAATCTTGGCTTGCAAACCGGCGGGAAAACCTCCGAGAGGCTGCCCGAGCTCGCCGCGGAACAGCTGCACCACCGATGCGGGAAAGGCGACATCCACGGCCGGATCCAACACCGCCTGCCGCGTCAGCCCGCTGGTCACCATCATGATGGCCATGTCGCCGACCACTTTGGACGTCGGCGTGACTTTGATGATGTCGCCGAACAGCTCGTTCACCTCGGCATACGCGTTCGCCACCTCGGGCCAGCGATGATCATCGATGCCGAGCGAACGAGCCTGTTCGCGCAGATTGGTGTACTGGCCGCCCGGCATGCCGTGCACATACACCTCGGATGCGCCCGCGCGGATGTCGCTCTCGAACGCCACGTAACCGCGCCGCACCTGTTCCCAATACACCGAGATCGAGCGCACCTTGTCCGGATCCAGCAGCGAGGCGCGGGGGCCGAAGCGCAGGGCTTCGACGATCGACCCCAGGTTCGGCTGGGACGTCAGCCCCGACAGCGCATCGATCGCGCCGTCCACGGCATCCGCACCCGCCTCGATCGCCGCGAGGACGCTGGCCCCGGCAATCCCGCTGGTGTCGTGCGTATGGAAGTGGACGGGCAATCCGACCTGCTCCTTCAGCGTCTTCACCAGTACCGCGGCCGCGGCCGGCTGGCAGAGTCCCGCCATGTCCTTGATGGCGAGCACATGCGCGCCCATCGCGCGCAATTCCGCAGCGAGCGTCACGTAGTACTTCAGATCGTACTTGCGCTCGCCGGGGTTCATCAGATTGCCGGTGTAGCAGATGGCCGCTTCGCACAGACGGCCCGCCGACCGGACGGCCTCGATCGCG